>JAFGEZ010000033.1 GCA_016931295.1 Candidatus Krumholzibacteriota bacterium | reverse complement strand
GACGGTTCTCCGCCGTCCTGCACGTCGTCGAGCTGCGGCGCCACCTGTGGCGCTGGCTCGCCGGCGTGGCCTTCGTGGACGCCGGCGGGCTCTGGCCGGGCTGGGACGACATCAGCCCGGACGGCCTCCGCCCGTCGGCGGGAGCGGGCCTGCGCCTGCGGACGCCGCTCGGGATCGTCCGCGGCGACATGGGCGTCAACCTCGACCGGCGGGAAAACGAGGACCGCGTCCGCTTCCACCTCAGTGTGGGACAGGCGTTCTGACGAGCGGAAAAGCCTTTACCCGCCGGGTGACTTTCTGGAACAATCGGAAACGTTCCAGGCGACAGGGGTCCGCCCCGCACACGACGCGCCGGCGGCGAAGGAGCGCGCCCATCCGACGATGACCACAGATATCGCCCTCATACTGGCCGTGCTCGGCGTGACGATCGTCCTCTTCGTGAGCGAGCGGCTCCGCGTCGACGTCATCGCCCTCCTCATCATGGTGTCCCTCGCGTGGCTCCGGCTCCTCGAGCCGCTCGAGGCCTTCTCGGGGCTGGCCTCGAACGCCGTCATCTCGGTGATCGCCGTCATGATCCTCGGCCACGGCGTCGACCGTTCGGGGGTGATGAAACGGATCATCCGGCCGATCCTCCGCGCGGCCGGCACGCACGAGCGGCAACTCACCGCCCTCGTCTCCGCGGTCGCCGGCCTGCTGTCCGCGTTCATGCAGAACATCGGCGCGGCCGCCCTCTTCCTGCCCGCGATGATGCGCATATCGAAACGCACGGGGATGCCCGTTTCCCGGCTGCTCATGCCCCTCGGCTTCGCGGCGATCCTCGGCGGCACGTGCAGCATGGTCGGTTCGGGCCCGCTCATCATACTCAACGACCTCCTCCGCCAGCGCGGCGTGAGGCCCTTCGGCATCTTCGACGTCACCCCGATCGGCCTCTCGCTCCTCGCCGCGGGGATCGCGTATTTCGCGGTCGTCGGCTACCGCCTCCTGCCCGCCGGGACGACGGCAAACGGAACCGACGGCGGACAGCGGCGTCTCGTGCAAACCTGGAACCTCCCGACGACCCTCCACCAGTGCCGCATCCCCGCGGAAAGTCCCCTCGTCGGCCGGACCCGCGACGAGGCGTCCCTCTGGTCGCGATACGGCCTCAACCTCCTCGCCCTCGCGCAGGAGGGAGACGTGATGTTCGCCCCCTGGCGTCACACGCGTTTCGCCGCCGGGCAGGAGCTCGTCCTCCTCGGCGAGGCGAAGGACGTCGGGCGCTTCGTCGCCGACAACCGCCTCGAGGAAGCCGAGGAATCGGGGGTCATCGAGGACCTGCGCAGCGAGGGCAGCGCCGGCTTCGCCGAGGCGGTCATACCGATGGGATCGCCGGTCGCCGGCAAGTCCCTCCGCGAGGTCGCCCTGCGCAACACCTTCGGCGTCGAGCCGATCATGCTTCTCACCGGGCGCCGCGGGATCCGCGACGACTTCTCCGACGAGATCCTCGAGCCCGGCGCCACGGTGATCGTCCACGGGCTGTGGGGGAACGTCCTGAAGCTCGAGGACGACCGGTCCTTCGTCCTCGCAACGTCGGTGGGCGGTTCGGCCGACGGCCGGCCGCGCCCCTCCGTCGCCCTCGCCTGCTTTCTCGGGGCGATCCTGCTCGCATTCTCCGGCGTCCAGCTCTCGCTCGCCCTCCTGACCGGCGCCCTCGCCATGATCCTTCTCGGCGTCGTGCCGATCGACGGGGCCTACCGCGCCGTCGACTGGCGCACCGTCTTCCTCCTCGCCGGCCTGATCCCGCTCGGCACGGCGATGGACCGCACCGGCGCCGCCGCGCTCATCGCCGAGCGGATGATGTCGGTGCTCTCGGGGAGCCATCCGCTTCTCGTCATGGCGGCCATCTCGGCACTCGCCACCCTCTTCTCGCTCTTCCTGTCGAACGTGGCGGCCACCGTGCTGCTCGTCCCGCTCGTCATGATCCTCGGCGCGAAGACGGGCATCGAACCGCGGGCGCTCGCCATCCTCGTGGCCGTCTCGTCCGCCAATTCCTTCGTATTGCCGACCCACCAGGTCAACGCGCTCCTCATGTCCCCCGGCGGGTATCACAACCGGGACTACCTGCGGGCCGGCGGCATCATGACCGTCGTTTTCATCATCGTCGCGACGGGCGTCACGTACGCCCTCTTCGCCTGAGGCGGCGTTACGATAGAGAAGCCTGAACCGACACGAACGACAAGGAGGCGACCGTGCTGCTGAAACACTTCTTCGTTCCCAAGATCGCCCACAGCTCCTACATGCTCGCGGGCGACCGCACCTGCGCGATCATCGATCCCCAGCGCGACGTTCAGATCTACCTCGACGCGGCGAAATCGCTCGACATGAAGATCACCCACGTGATCGAGACGCACCTGCACGCCGATTTCATCTCGGGGCACATCGACCTCGCGCGGGCGACCGGCGCGACGATCTACGCGCCGCGCGCCGGCCGGTGCGCGTTCCCGCACGTGCCCGTGCACGAGGGGGACACGATCGAGATCGAGAACGTGCTCCTCCGCGTCCTCGACACACCGGGGCACACGCCCGAGCACGTCTCCTACGTCGTGATCGACCGCGCCCGCGGACGTTCCCCCGTCGGCGTCTTCTGCGGCGACACGCTCTTCGTCGGCGACGTCGGCCGCCCCGACCTCTTCCCCGGCAAGGCCCGGCAGCTCGCCTCGAAGCTCTTCGACAGCCTCCGGAAGCTGACGCGGCTCCCCGACCACTGCGAGGTCTATCCGGCGCACGGCGCCGGCTCCCTCTGCGGGCGGGCGATGGGCGCCAAGTGGCGGAGCACGATCGGCTACGAGAAGCGATACAACGAGCCACTCGGGATACGTAACCGCGAGACGTTCATCCGGAGCCTCACGACGGACATGCCGGCGGCGCCCGACCACTTCGCCCGGTGCAGCGACATCAACCGCCGCGGCCCGGCGCGCCTGGAGACCCTTCCGGCGCCCCGTCCCCTCGCCCCCGAGCTCTTCCGCGACCGCGCCGGACGGCGGGACCGGATCGTCCTCGACGTCCGCTCCTTCGCCTCCTTCGGCGGGCTGCACGTCGCCGGCGCCTACAACATCGATCGCGGCGGCAACTTCCCCACCTTCGCCGGCTGGATCCTTCCCCCGGACAGGAAGCTGCTCCTCGTCGGCGAGCACCACGAGATCGTCGAGGAGGCGGCCGTGTGGCTGCACCGCGTCGGCCTCGACCGCATCGAGGGCTGCCTGGACGGCGGGATGTTCGACTGGGCGAAGGAGGGGTATGCGACGGCCCACGTCCGGCAGATCTCCACGCACGAGCTGCACGGGATGGTGACGGGCGGCAGTCGATTCACGATCCTCGACACCCGTTCGCCGCGCGAGTTCGCGGACAACCACATCCGCGGGGCGGTCAACATCCCCGTCGCTGAGGTGAGGACCCGGTGGACCGAGCTCGATCCAGAGACGCCGATGGCGATCATCTGCTCCACGGGACACCGATCGAGCCTCGCGGCGAGCATCCTCCTGCAGCACGGATTCACCGAACTGATGAACGTCGCGGGCGGCATGACGGGATACACCGCCGCCGGGTACACGAAACGGTGCGGGGTCTGCTTCATCCCGCACGCCTCGCACTATCTCGGCAGCTGGAGCTCCGGCCGGTTGCACGGAAGGGGGAGATGACCGATGGAATGGCTGGGAATGGAGCGCTGGTCGCCCTACGTCGTCGGCGCGGGGATCGGCGTGCTGAGCTGGCTGACCTTCCTGCTCTCCGACAAGCCGCTCGGCTGCTCGACGGCCTTCGCGCGGACGAGCGGGATGATCGAGAAGCTCTTCCGCGGACCGGCGGTGGCCGAGAAGCCCTACTACAAGAAATTCGCCCCGGAGATCGACTGGGAATGGATGCTCGTTTTCGGCATCGTCATCGGCGCCTTCGTCTCCGCCCGGATCTCCGGCACCTTCGAGATGCGCTGGGTGCCGGCCCTGTGGGCCGCGCACTTCGGCACGGCCGTGCTGCCGCGCTTCCTCGTCGCCCTTCTCGGCGGCGTTTTCATGGGACTCGGCGCCCGGTGGGCGGGGGGCTGCACGAGCGGACATGGCATCAGCGGCACGCTGCAGCTCGCCGTGAGCTCCTGGATCGTCGCCATCGGCATGTTCGTCGGCGGCATCGCCGCCGCGCACGTCATCTTCCGGCTCATCGCCGCCTGAGGGGAGGGATCGTCAATGTTGAAAGGATTGCACGGCAGGAAAGGCATACAGATGGTCCTCGCCCTGGCGTCGGGCATCCTGTTCGGCGTGCTTCTCCAGAAGGGCGGCGCGACCGAATACGACGTGATCATCGGACAGCTCCTGCTTTCCGACTTCACCGTTCTCAAGATCATGCTCTCCGCCGTCGTCGTCGGCACGGTCGGCGTTCACCTGCTGAAGAGCCTCGGCCTGGCCGAGTTGCACCCCAAGCCGGGTTCGGCGGGCCAGTCGATCGTCGGCAGCCTCATCTTCGGACTCGGCTTCGCCACCCTCGGCTACTGCCCGGGGACGGTGGCAGGGGCGGTCGGCCAGGGATCCCTCGACGCCCTCGTCGGGGGCGTCGTCGGCATCCTCATCGGCGCCGGCATCTTCGCCGCCCTCTATCCGCGCCTCCAGCGCGGCATCCTCTCGAAGGGTAACTTCGGCGACGTGACGCTCCCGCGGCTTTTCGGGGTGAACGAGTGGATCATCGTCGCACCGGTCGTCGTTCTCATCGTGCTCCTGCTCCGGTGGCTGGAGCGGGCGGGCTTCTAGGGGAAGGAACAACCGATGAAGATCCTGCACACCGCCGCCGAGATCATCGGCATCGCGGGGATCGCCGTCATCGTCTGGGGCGTCGCCGTCACCTTCGCGCGGTTCGTCGCCTACGATCTCTCGCACCTGCGCGGCCGGGGCCAGCGCAAGAAGCGCGAGGCGCTCCGGCACCAGCTCGGCTCCTACCTGCTTCTCGGGCTGGAGTTTCTCATCGCGGCGGACGTGGTGAACACGGTGAACAATCCGACGCTCGAGGGGATGGCCCTCCTCGCCGCGATCGTGGCGATCCGGACGGCGATCAGCTACTTCGTCGACAAGGAGATGGCCTACTGGCATCCCTCGCACGACGCGGAGGAAGACCCCGGCGCGCCGCCGACGACGGCGCGATAGACGTCCATGATCCGCTCGTAGTGGGTATCGCCGTTCCAGAGGCGCTCGGCCTTCGCGCGCGCGCTACGCCCCATCCCGCGCCTGAGCTCGTCGTCGTCGAGGAGTTGCCCGATCCGGTCGGCGAGGGCCGCCTCGTCGCCGAGAGGGAAGAGAAGCCCGTTCTCGCCGTCGTCGACCATCTCCGGGATGCCGCCGATGTCGGTGGCCACGACCGGCTTCCCCGAGGCGAAGGCCTCCATGATCGAGAAGGGGAGATTCTCGTACCACCGCGAGGGGAGAACGACGAAGCTCGCCCCGGCGAGCGCCTCGCGCAGCGCCTCCCCGGAGAGGTACCCCGTGAAACGTACCGTATCGGCGCCGACCCGGTCGGCGAGATCGCGAAGCGGGGCCGCCTCGGGGCCGTCGCCGACGATCCGGAGCTCGCTTCGCCCGACCCGCGCGGCCGCCCGGACGAGGAGATCGACCCCCTTCTCGCGCGAGAGGCGTCCGAAGTAGAGGTAGTAGCCCTTCTCCTTTTCCCCCGCGTACCCGGCGACGTCGACGAAGTTGGGTATGGAGACGATCCGCGCAGGATCGAAGCCGCCCTCCCCGAGCTTTTCCGCGAGAAAGCGGCTCGGTGTGACGAACCGCGCGATTTTCCCCGGCACTCCCGTCATCCGCTCCCAGTACGCGGCCAGCATCGCGACGAGGGATGCCGGCAGGCTCTCCTTCTTGCAGCGGCGCACGAAAACTTCCCAGAAACGGTTCGGCAGGCACCGCTCGCAGATCTCGCCGTGGGAGAGAAAGCTCGTGTTGGGGCAGATCTGCCGGTAGTCATGGAGCGTCCAGACGATCGGAATCCCCCGGTCGACGAGGGGCCGGACGATCGAGGTGGTCAGGTGGCCGTGGATGTTGTGGAAATGAGCGACGTCGGGCTTCACCCGGTCGGCGAGAGCGGCGATCTTCCGGCGGGCCTCTCCGTTGTGGATGCTCTTCGAGAGGACGGTCCAGGCCGCCCGGGGACTCCGGCGGGCCAAAAGCGCGGGAAAATCGATCTCGCCGGTGAACCACTCCTCCCAGGGCGAGGAGAGATTGTCGGGATGGCGCATCGCGAAGGGAACGACCTCGTGGCCCCGGGACTCGAGCAGCCGGGTGAGGTTGAACATGTAAGTGGAATCCCCGCCGCGGTAATAGTGGAAGGTCTGGACCATCAGGACGCGCATCTCGTCTCCCCGCGGGCGACGACGGACCCGCCCGCCGGCCCCCGCGGCCGCGGGGAGCGGGCCGGCCGGACGCCGGAAAACCGCTTGACGCCGACACTACCGTTTATTATAAAAAAGGTGCAGAAAGTCAACAGGTTACTGCATTTATGTTCGCTCTTCATCGGAGGGCCCCTTGAATACGAGATCGATCGTTACCGGTATCGGTGCCGCAATGTTCCTCTTCGCGGCCGCCACGACCCCCGCCTACGGCCAGGCGACCGCCGGGGGAGCGGTGTCCGGCCGGAGCGTCTTCCATATCGGCGGATCCTTTTCCAAGGCGACCGTCGACAACGCCGAATCGGGCTTTTTCGGCGTGGGCTTCTTCGGCGGAAAGATGATCACCCACAACATCTGTCTCGGCGTCTCGGCCGGATACGACATCGTGTCCTACAACAAGTCGGACAACGGCAACTACGAACGGCTCGGGATCATCCCCGTGCAGATAAAGGCGGTCTATTTCCTGCGCCTCAACGAAATGATGCAGCTCTATGCGGCGGCGGGCGGCGGCTTCTACCGCGTCGTTCCCCACCTCGGCGTCGAACCGGTGGGCGACATACACACCACCGAGACCCGTCCGGGCGGCTCGGTGACGATCGGCTTCGATTACTGGTTCCTTCTCACCTCGGGCATCGGCTTCGCCCTCGAGTACCACGCGTTCCCGCCCGACGACGGCGACCTCTTCACGTACTACGCCGCGCGGGTCGACTACACGCTCGTCCGCTTCTGATCGAGCCATCGCATGAGATCGGGATTTCGATCCCCGCCGCCGGCGGGGATTTTTTTTCGCTCCGCCGCTACGCGCGCATGGCACCCATCACCCGCACCTGTCCCTCGCGGTCACGCTCGAAGTAGGGATCCCGCCAGTCCGGCGCCTTCCGCAGCAGGCGCTCGGCGATCTTCTCCTGCCCGGCGCCGATCTCGAAGATCAGCACGCCGCCCGGGCGCAGGAACACCGGCGACTCGGCGATGAGCCGGCGGAAGATGTCGATCCCGTAGGCGCCGGCCTCGAGGGCCACGCGCGGCTCGTGATCGATGATCTCGGCGGCGAGTTTCTCGAGCGAGCCCGTGGGGATGTAGGGGGGATTGCAGACGACGAGATCGACCGTCCCCTCGAGCCCGTGGTCGGCGAGCGGAGCGAAGAGATCGCCGACGGAGAGCTCCACGCGGTCGCCGAGACCGTATCGCTCGACGTTCCGGCGCGCCATGTCCACGGCCTCTTCGCTGATGTCGGCGGCGTGGATCCGCGCGCCGGGCACGTTCATCGCGAGCGCGACGGCGATGTTGCCGCTGCCGGTCCCCAGTTCGATCACCAGGGGATTCGCGCCGACCCGTTCGGCCGCGACGATTGCGGCGCGGGCGAGGATCTCGGTCTCCTCGCGCGGGATCAGCGCCCCGGGACCGCAGTGGAGCATCAGGCCGAGAAAGGGCGCCTCGCCGAGGATGTATTCGGTCGGAACGCCCTCGGCCCGTCCGGCGGCGAGGGCGTCGAGATCGACGCCGCCCTCCCCGAGCAGGCCGGCGTCCGTCTCGCGAAGGGCGCCAGCCGAGCGGATATCCATCAGTCGCAGGGTTTCGCCGAGCGGATCGGCGACCCCCGCCCGTTTGAAGGCCTCGATTGCTTTCCTGAATGCCTCGAACATCATGTCCTCCTCCGCATGAGCTCTTCGTAGATCTCGCCGTATTGTCTCGCGATCGCTTCCCAGCTGTGCCGGCGGCGGACGCGATCGAGGGCCCGCTTCGCCGTCGCCGCCGCCCCGTCGGGGTCGGCGAGGAGACGACGGAGCGCCGTCGCAAGCGATTCGGCGTCGGAGACGGCGAAGGGACTGGCGACGCCGCCGGCGACCACCTCGTTTTCCGGGATGTCGCTGTAGACGGCCGGCACGCCGAGGGCCAGGCCCTCGAGCAACGCGATCGACATCGCCTCGTACTCCGAGGGGAAGACGAAGGCCCGCGCGTGCGCGTAGAGCGCGTAGTATTCCTGCCCGGTGAGGAATCCGACGAACCGGACCCCTTCGGGCCGCGCCGCCTTGAGTTCCTCGAAGTAGGCCTCGTCGGTCGCCGGGCCGCCCCCGGCGATCGCGAGGGGCAGATCGGTGCCGAGGCGCCGGTAGGCCTCGATGAGGGTGGTGAGCCCCTTCGTCCGTTCGATCCGTCCGACCGAGCAGAAGAGATACCCGCCCGGTTCGAGGCCGTGCCGCCGGAGCCAATCGGCCGGCGGCCGCTCGCGCATCACGATCCCGTTCGGAATATAACGCACACGGTCGCCGTAGCGCCCGTTATAATATTCGGCGAGCGGCTTCGAGACGGACGTTCGCACGTCGGGACACCGTATGAAGAAGCGCTCGGCGAGCCTTGACATCGCCTTCGCCCCCCGGCTCCACTTCTCCCGGAGATAGGCCTGCCCGTGCGAGGTGGCGACGAGCCCGCGCCGCGGGCGGGGCAGCCACGCGAGCAGGCAGGGATCGGTGCTGTGGATGTGGACGATGTCGAATCCCTCCCGCCGGACGGCGAGCGAGGCGCGCCACATGTGCGAGATCATCTCGAGGTTCTTGCGCCTGCAGCCCTCGACGACGCGGACCGCCGCGCCGTTATAGTCGTCGGTCGGCTCGGCGTACGAGGCATAGCCGAAGACGGTGACGTCGTAGCCGGCCCCGGCGAGGTGCGGGATCAGCGAATCGACGACCGTCTCGACGCCGTGGGTGCCGGGCACGCCCTTGATGCCGAGTATCGCGATGCTCGCTTTTTTCGGGGTCTCGTTCACGGATCACGCTTTCGACGCGGGCTCGCGTCAGTCGAGACAGATCTTCCCGCCCCGCATGAGCCGCAGCTTGTTTTGGAGCACCCAGAGGGCGGGCGCCCAGGGGTGCCTGCGCATCGCGGGGACGGCCGTCCCCGTCATCCAGCAGCCGCGGTCGCAGTTCCGCACCTTCTCCCTGACCCGCCTTGCCCGTTCGGAATGCCAGATCTCATCGAAATCCTGCGTGGTCAGGTCGCCCATCACCCAGGGTTCGGCCGACCCGTTGCAGGCGAGCACCCGTCCGAAGGGGTCGAGAAAGAAGGTGTCGGTGGCGGCGTTGCACGGGATCGGGCGCCCCTTGCCCTGCACGTGGCGAAGCAGCCCGAGGTTCAGGTAGGCGCGGAACCAGTCCTTGACGCGCTTCTTCGTCGCGGCGCGGGGAGAGCAGAGCAGGGCCTCGATGAATCGCGTCATGACGTCGACGACCTCGTCGACGTTCTCGACGCGGTTGTCTTTCTTGAAGAAGTAGAAGGAGTTGTGCACCACCGCGTTGGCGAACTCGACGCCCATCGCGGCGACGAGCGTGTAGAGGTCGAGCAGGTCGCGGCAGTTCTCGCCGGAGATCGTCATGGCGAATCCGATGTCCTTCACGCCGAGACGCTTGAGCCGCAGGATCGTCCGCAGCCCGCGATCGAACCCGTTCTCGAGGCCGCGCAGCTCGTCGTTGAGCGCGGGGAGACCCTCGAGGCTGACGCGGACGGTGATGTCGCGGAAATCCCGGGCGATCGCCTCGATGCGATCGTAAAAGAAGCCGTTGGTGCTGATCTCCAGCCGGTCGCTCTTCGTGTCGAGGATCTCGACGATCCGGTGGATGTCCTTGCGGAGCATCGGCTCGCCGCCGGTGATGTTGAGACGTTGCATTCCCGCGGGGATCTTCTCGAGGATCTCCGGGTCGAACTCCTCGCTCGTCTTCGAGGGGTTCTGCCAGCAGTTGCACATCCGGCAACGCGCGTTGCAGCGATAGGTGGTTATGACGGCGCATTCCATGGCGGCCCGATTCCTGCGACTGTTTCATGTCAAAACGGGGAGGAGGCCGATCAGCCACCCCCTCCCCGCTGCACCCGGCAACGAACTCTAACACATAGGCGGTCCCGGCGCAAGGCGCCGGATGCCGATCGGCCAACCGGGCCGCCGCGGCCCGCCGGCGCGCTCAGCCAGGTCAGGCCCGCCGGAGCCACTTGAAGATCTCGCGGAACGCCGGGCGCTTTCCGTACATCAAAATCCCCGTCCGGAAGATCTTCGCCGCGAGCTGCCCCGCCCCCCAGATCGCCAGCAGAAGCAGCGCGACCGACAGGGCGATCTGCCATGCCGGCGGCGTCAGGATGCTGATCCGCATGAACATCACGATCGGCGTGAAGGGAGGAATCAGCGAGACGATCGTCGCGAATAGCCCGTCGGGGTTCTGGATCACGGCCATCGGTATGATGATCGTGAAAACGAGGCAGAGGACGATCGGCTGCTGGAGCTGTTGCGCCTCCTGGTCGGTGTTGCAGATCGATCCGGTCATGGCGAAGAGCGTCGCGTAGAAGAGGAATCCGAGCACGTAGAAGAGGATGAAGTACGCGAGGATCTCCGGCGTGAAGGCGGCGTACTGCGTGATGTGGCTCGCCGCGATCGGGTAGGCCGTCAGGGCCAGCGCGCAGATCGCCCAGATGGCGTACTGGGTGAGCCCCGTCGAGCCGACGCCGAGGATCTTGCCGCCGAGCAGGTCGAAGGGCCGCACCGAGGAGAGCATCACCTCGATGACGCGGTTGTTCTTCTCCTCGATGATGCTCCGCTGGACGGCGACCCCCCAGAGCAGGATCGTCATGTAGAGCATCATGATGAAGATGAAGGTGGAGATGAAGAGCATGTCGAAGCCGCCCTCCTTCTCCTCCCCCTCCTTGAGCATCATCGATTCCATGTCGACGTTGCGGACGAGGCGGCTGACCGTGCCGTACTGCATGCCCTCGTCGGCGAGGCGGTGGGCGATCACGACCTGGCTGAGGCCGTGCTCGATCCGCCCGATCCCCTTCACGTTCCCCAGGCGCTTGCCGTAGAAGGTGCACCTGCTCGATTCGAGGATATCGGCGGGGATGAGGAGGTAGCCGTCGATGACGTCCTCGTCGACCTCCATGGCGAGGGTCTCCCGCACCCCATCGAGCGTGACCTCGTCGGCCTCGCGCCGCCGCATCACGAATTTCCGGCCGCCCGCCTTGAGCGTGTCGGAGAGCTCCTCGTGGAAGTCGTCGTAGAGGATGCCGGAGAGGTCGATCACGTCGAACCGCACGGTGAGCTCGGTCGTCTTCTCGAAGATGAGGCTCGGGGCGAGGATCAGCCCCGCCATGAGGACGGGTCCGAGGATCGTGCCCACGAGGAAACTCTTCTTCTTCACGCGCTCGAGATACTCACGCCGGGCGATGACCAGCAGTTTCCTCATCGAGCTCACCCCCCCTCTCCTTCACCTGTTGGATGAAGATGTCGTGCAGCGACAGCTCCCCGATCTCGAAGCGGTCGACGCGGCCGCGGTCGAGGGCGCCGCGGAGGATCAGGTTGGTGTCGGTCCCCGGTGCGACGGTGACGGCCAGCTCCTGGCCGAAATCGCGCACGCGCTCGACCCCGGGAAGCCCCTCGATCTCCCGCCGGTCGCCGCCGAAGCGCAGGGTGACGACGTTCTGGCTGAACCGCATCTTCAGGTCGGCGACCCTCCCCTCGAGGATCGGTCGTCCCTTGTTGATGAGGCAGATCCGCTCGCAGAGCTTCTCGACCTGGTCCATGAGATGGGTGGAGAGGACGATCGTGCGTCCCTCGCCCTTCAGCTCCATGATGATGTCCTTGAGGAGCTGCGTGTTGATCGGGTCGAGCCCGGTGAAGGGCTCGTCGAGGATGATGAGCTGCGGCTCGTGGAGAATCGTCGAGATGAACTGGATCTTCTGCTGCATCCCCTTGGAGAGGGACTCGATCGTCTTCCCGGCCCAGTCGCCCAGCTCGACGCGGTCGAGCCAGCGGAGAGCCCGCTCGGCGGCGGTATTCCGGTCGATCCCCTTGATCTCGCCGAGGAAGACGAGATGGTCGATCGTCTTCATCTTGCGGTAGAGGCCGCGCTCCTCGGGCAAATAGCCGATCCGCTCTTTCGACCGCTCGCTGAACGGCTCGCCGAAGACGCGGACCGAGCCCTCGTCGGGTTCGATGATCCCCATCACCATCCGGATCGTCGTCGTCTTGCCGGCGCCGTTCGGCCCGAGCAGGCCGAAGACGCCTCCCCGGTCGACGGTGAGCGACAGTTGGTCGACGGCCGTGTGGCCGTCGTATCGTTTCGTGACGTCGGTCAGTTCAAGCACCGCTGCTCCCCTCCTCGCGAGAAAACCTTCCGTCCACGTCGTGATATGCCCGTCTTCCCCCATACCGCGCCGGGCAGCGCGGTATTCACCCTCCGAGATCGAGATCGAACGCGTCGATCAGGAGATACTTCATCTCGACGAGCGCCCGGTAGCGATGGCTCGTGGCGTTCTTCTCCCCGGCCGTCATCTCGGCGGCCGTCTTGCCGGCCTCGGGCACGAAGAAGACCGGATCGTAGCCGAAGCCGTTCGAACCCGAGGGGCTCCGCGCGATCCGCCCGTGCAGAAATCCCTCCGTCTCCAGGGGGCTCCATGCCGCCCCGGGGGGCGGCTGGAGGACCATGACGCATCGGAACCGCGCCCCGCGCCCCTCGTCGGGAACGTCCGCGAGGGCCTCGAGGAGCCTGCGGCACCGCCCGGCGTCGTCGAGGCCGGCGCCGCCGTAGCGGGCCGAGCGCACGCCGGGACCGCCGCCGAGGGCGTCGACCTCGATCCCCGAGTCGTCGGCGAGGGCGGCGAGGCCGGTCGCCTCCGCCGCCGCGCGGGCCTTGATCCGCGCGTTCTCGAGAAAGGTCTCCCCCGTCTCGTCCGGCTCGGGAAAGAAATCGACGTCGTCGAGCGTGACGAGCTCCACGCCGAGTTCGCCGAAGATATGCTCGATCTCCTGGACCTTCCCCCGGTTGCGCGACGCGATGACGATCCTCATTCCCGCTCCCTCGGCCGCCCGGTCCGGCGCCTCACCGCCGGCCGAGGGCCTTTTCCTGCTCGCGGACGAGGCGCCGGATGCCCTTGCCGGCCGTCTTCAGCATCCGGTCGAGGAGCGCCCCCTCGAAGGGCTCCCCCTCGGCGGTCCCCTGCACCTCGATGAACCGGCCGCGATCGTCCATGACGACGTTCATGTCGACCTCGGCCGCCGAATCCTCCTCGTAGGGAAGATCGAGAAGCACCCTGCCCCCGACGACGCCGACGCTCACCGCGGCGACGAGCCCGCCGACCGCCTCGCCGAGTCCCAGCTCCTCGAGGGCCGCCACGAGCGCGATGCAGCCGCCGGTGATCGAGGCGGTGCGCGTGCCGCCGTCGGCCTCGATGACGTCGCAGTCGACGACGACCTGGCGCTCGCCGATCGCCGCGAGATCGACCGCCGCGCGGAGCGAGCGGCCGACGAGACGCTGTATCTCGTGGGTCCGTCCCTTCACCCGGCCGCGGAGCGACTCGCGGGGGATGCGGCGCCGGCTCGACCGCGGGAGCATGCCGTACTCCGCCGTCACCCAGCCG
>JAFGEZ010000032.1 GCA_016931295.1 Candidatus Krumholzibacteriota bacterium | reverse complement strand
GTGCAGGCCGACGGCCCGGTCGAGGTCGAGTCCGCCGGAGAGGGCGGCGTCGAGATCCGCCTCGAGCCGGCGCCGGTCCTCCGCGCCGAGCGACACGCTCCCGTCGAGGCGCGCGACGTGGAAGCGGTCGATGACGACGCCGTCCCGCCGGGTGAAGGCCCACGCCCCGCGGATGTCGAGGTCGTTGACGGTGAGGACGCCGCAGAGCTGCGAGAGACGGAAGGGGCGGTCCCGCGTGAGGACGGTGATCTCCTTGACGTGCCTGAGCCGGCGGAAGCGCACGACCGCGGCGCGCCCCTCGAGCTCGTCGATCATCGCGAGGTGCTCGCGCGCCCGCGCCGGCGTCACGATCCCCGCGTAGCGCGCGGGCAGGCTGTCGAGGTGCGCGGCCATCCGCGCCCGCTCCGCCTCGCCCCCCGCCGCGGCGACGATCTTCCGGCGGCGGTCGTCGAGCCGCGAGCGCCACGCCGCCCCGGCGCGGCGCCGGTCGGCCAGCAGCGCGCTCGCCCTGTCGTAGAGCCCCTCGAGCAGGCTCGCCTTCCAGTCGGTCCACACGCCGACGCCCGTCGCCCGGAGATCGGCGTAGGTGAGCAGGTAGAGGAGCTTGAGGTTGAGGCCGCTGCGCACCCGCTTGACGAACTGCGCCGCCGTGTCGGGGTCGTCCATGTCGCGCCGCTGGCTGAAATGCGAGAGGAGCAGGTGGTTGCGGACGAGGAAGACGACGAGCTCCCGGCTCCGGGTCGAAAGCGGGAAGCGGGCGAGGATCTTCTCGGCCATCCGCGCGCCGGCGAGCGCGTGCCCGCGCGCGCTCGTCTTGCCGATGTCGTGCAGGAGCGTGGCGAGGAGAAGCTCGGTCTTCTCGGCGACCTCCCCGTAGAGCCTCGCCAGCAACCCCGTCTCGCTTTCCAGCGCGTCGAGCGCCGCGACGGCCTGGAGGCTGTGCTCGTCGGCCGTGTACTGGTGGTAGAGGTCGTACCGCTTGAGGCAGCGCAGCCGCTCGAAGGGAGGCACGAGGTGCCGCAAGACGCCGAGCTCGTGCATCGACCGCAAAACCGGCGCCTGCCTGCCCGGCATGCAAAGCAGCTCGAGGAAGGATTCGCGCATCCGGACCGCACCGGCGGGGTCGAGCCGGTCCGTGCGGTAGAGTGTCCTGACGCGCCGTTCCATCCGCGGCGAGAAGAGCCGCCCCGTCTCGAGCTGCGCCTTGAACATGAAGAGGGGATCCTGCCTGATCTTCTCGCCGAGCAGCCGCAGGTCGAGCCGGCCCAGCCCCGGCGCGCCGACGCGCCGGTAGAGGACGCCGTCGATGACGCGCAGGTTGCCCCGGCCGCGGGTCTCGGCGAAGAGCCGCTCGAGGACGGCGTAGACGAGCCGCGTGCGCGAGTAGTAGTCGCGCATGAACCGCTCGACGGCGAGCAGGTCGCCCCGGGCGACGTACCCGAGCCCGGCGGCGGCCTCCCGCTGCACCTCGAGGGTGAGAACGTTCCAGTCGCTCTGCGCCCGGAAATGCAGCTCGTTGCGGACGCGCACGAGGAAATCGAAGGCGCGGCGGATCTCGACGATCTCCGTCCGGTCGACGAGCGAGAGCCGGTAGAGCCCCGTCAGCGTCCCCTTCCAGGGAAGGGCCGTCCCGAGCCACCGGATCGTCTGCCAGTCGCGCAGCCCCCCCGGGCTTTCCTTGACGTTCGGCTCGATGAGGTGGTAGCTCCCGCCGTACTTCTCCCACCGCCGCGTCGCCTCGCCGAGCTTCGCCTCGAGGAAACCGCCCCGGTCGCGGGTGAGGACCTCCTCGCGGAGGACGGCGAGACGCGACCTGGCCGCATCGTCCCCGCTGACGAGGCGGCTGTCGAGGACCGCCGTCCGGAGATCGAGATCGCGCCGGATCGCCTTGCGCAGCTCGGCCATCGTCCGGACCGAGTGGCCGAGCCGCAGCCCCGCGTCCCACATGAGCCGGACGAGATGACCGGTGAAGCCGCCGTCGTCGTCGCCCCCGCGGCCGGGGACGAAGAGGAGATCGACGTCGCTGGCCGGCGAGAGCTCGCGGCGGCCGAATCCGCCGAGGGCGACGAGGGCCGGCGCCCGGGCGGGATCGAGCTTCGTGTCGGCGAGAAGCGATCGGTAGAGGTGGACGACGATCGCCTCGACGGCGTCGGAGCAGGCGCGCGAGGTTTCGAGCCCGCCGCCCCCGGCGCGGTGGAAAACCTCGAGGCGCTCGAGGAAATCGCGGTAGACGCCGCGCACCTCGCCGGCGAAGGAGGTCAGTATCTCCTCGCCGCCGCCGCGCAGCGGGGGAAGCGACGCTCTTGCGAGATGGGGACGTTCCATCGCCGGCCGGCAGCCCTCCCGTCCGGTCTAGATGTCGTAGTACAGGTAGAATTCCCAGGGGTGCGGCCGGCTCATCACCGGCGTCACCTCTTTCTCGCGCTTGTACGCGATCCACGTGCGGACGACGTCCTCGGTGAAGACGTCCCCCCGCAGCAGGAACTCGTGGTCGGCCTCGAGCGCGCACAGGGCCGACTGGAGATCGGGCGGCGTCGTGCGGACGCCGGCCAGCTCCTCGGGGGGCATGTCGTAGATGTTCTTGTCGAGCGGCTCGCCCGGGTGGGTGCGGTGGTCGATCCCGTCGAGCCCGGCCATGAGGATCGCGGCCATCGTGAGATAGGGGTTCCCCGTGGCGTCGGGGCAGCGGAACTCGATGCGCCGCGCCTCCGCCGAGGCGGAGTACATCGGCACGCGCACCGCGGCGCTCCGGTTGCGCTGCGAGTAGGCGAGGTTGACCGGCGCCTCGAACCCCGGCACGAGGCGCTTGTAGGAGTTCGTCGTCGGGTCGGTCAGCCCGAGCAGCGCCGGCGCGTGGGCGAGGATGCCGCCGACGAAGAAGAGGGCCGTCTCGCTGAGCCCGGCGTACTCGGGGCCGTCGAAGATGTTCACGTCCTTCTTCCAGAGCGAGACGTGGACGTGCATCCCCGAGCCGTTGTCGCCGAAGATCGGCTTCGGCATGAAGGTGGCCGTCCGCCCCTCGGCCCGCGCCGTGTTCTTGACGACGTACTTGAAGAGGGAAAGCGCGTCGCCCATCCGGACGAGCGTGTCGTAGTGGAGGTCGATCTCGCCCTGCCCCCCGGTGGCCACCTCGTGGTGCTGCAGCTCGGGGCGCAGCCCGCACGCGATGAGGTTGCGCATCATCTCGCTCCTGAGATCCTGGAGCGCGTCGGTGGGCGGGACGGGGAAGTACCCCTCCTTGAACCGCGACTTGTACGCGAGGTTCGGCCCCTCGTCGCGTGCCGTGTTCCAGGAGGCCTCCTCCGAGTCGACGACGTAGAAGCCGCTGTTCTCGTCCTGGCCGAAGCGGACGTCGTCGAAGACGAAGAACTCCGCCTCGGGGCCGAAGACGGCCGTGTCGGCGATCCCCGTGTCGACGAGGTGACGCTCCGCCTTGCGGGCGATGAACCGCGGATCCCGGCTGTACGGCTCGCGGGTGATCGGGTCGAGGATGTCGCCGATCACGCTGAGCGTCGGATGCCGGTGGAAGGGATCGACGAAGGCGGTGGCCGGGTCGGGAAGGACGAGCATGTCGCTCTCGTCGATGTTCTTCCAGCCGCGGATGCTCGAGCCGTCGAAGCCGACGCCGTCGACGAAGAGCGCCTCGTCGAGCCGCCCGACGGGGATCGTGAAGTGCTGCCACGACCCGATGAAATCCATGAACTTGATGTCGACGAACTCGATGCCGCGCTCGGCGGCCATCTCCAGAACGTCCTTCGGCGCGCTCGTCATCGGCGGTCCTTTCTTCTGTGGCGGGACGCCCCGCGGCTCCGCGGTCCATGCGTGGCGGGACGACTCCATTCTCTCCCGGCAGGGGGGTGCGCGTCAACAGATAGTGACGGAAGGCGGCGACCGTCGCGCGCGGCGCGGCGGATGGGGGCGCGGCGGTGCTCGATGCGGGCGGGGGCTCGGCAGGCGGGGGCGCGGCGGGGCGCGATGCGGCGCGAACGGGCGGTCGGGGCGCTCAGGCGAAGCGCCGCCACGGAACGACGTTGAGGCAGCGCAGGCGCGGCCCGCCGTCGAAGCCGAAATCGATCATGCTCACCGAGGCGTTGGCGATCGCGAGGCGGTGCATCGCGTCGAGGTCCATGCCGAGGTAGTGCGCGACGACCGGCTTCATCACGTCGCTGTGCGAGACGAGCGCGGCACGGCCGTCGCCGGTTTCCTCCACGATCCGCCGGACCGCGGCCAGGGCCCGCCGCTGGATGTCCGCCATCCCCTCCTCCGCCGAGAAGGTCGATCGCGTGGGCGCCGTGCGGTAGGCCTCGAAATCGGGATCGCCGGCCAGTTCGTCGAAGCGCCGCCCCACCCACCGCTCGTAGGCCGATTCGTCGAGGCGCGGCTCCTCGACGATTCGCGCCTCCCACTCGCCGGCGAGTATCCGCGCGGATTCCATCGCGCGCGGCACGGTGCTCGAGTAGACGACGGGGATCCCCGCCGTGCCGAGCCAGCGTGCCGTCGCCGCCACCATCTCCCGGCCCGCCGCGTTGAGCGGAACGTCCGATCGCCCCATGATGCGGCGGTCGCGGTTCCAGTCGGTCTGCCCGTGGCGGATGAGGTAGAGCAGCATCGTCGTCTCCCCCGGCGCGGCCGGTCAGAGGATGTGTTCCCAGCCGAGGTCGGGGAGCGGGACGATCCCGCCACCGCGCGTGCGCAGGCGCAGCCCGTCGGCGGCCGGGCGGATCTCGCCGATCTCCGTCCCGGGGCACGCCGCGCCGGGCGCGACCGCGAGGAGAAGGACGTACTCCTCGCCGCCGCCGAGGAGGAGACGCCGCCGCGCGTCGTCGTCGCCGCCGGCGGCGACATCGGCCGGGGGATCGAGCGGCAGCGCCGCCTCGTCGACGAGAGCACCCGCGCCGCTCTGGGCGCAGAGGTTGCGAAGGTCCCGCGCGAGGCCGTCGCTCACGTCGATCGCCGCCCTCACGCCGCCTCTCATCGCCTCTCCCGGCGGCAGGGGCCGGGCGAGTGGGGCGAGATGGGCCGCCGCGGCGAGAAGCGCTGGCAGGAAGGCCGCGTCGAGACCGCGGGCGGCGAGGAGCGCCGCGGCCTCCTCCTCCCCGGCACCGATCGGGCAGGCCCGGGCGGCGTCGAGGAAGGCCTCGCGTCCGCTCTCGCCGGAAACGAGGCGCGCCGCGGGAACGCCGGGGATCGGCGGCAGGTCCGCCGCCGCGCGCAGCACGGCGAGCCCGGCGAGCGAGCGCCCGAGCGGGCCGGTGACGACGAGGCGGTCTCCCGGGCGCGCGCCGCCGCGCCGGAGCGCGCGGCCGGCCGCGACCCGCCCGAGGATCGCCACGTCGAGGAAGAAGGGGCCGGCGCTCGCCACGGTGTCTCCCCCGGCGAGCCCGGCGCCGTACCGGTCCAGGGCGGCACGGAGCCCGCGGACGAGATCGGCCGCGTCCTCATCCCCGAGCCCGGCGGGAAGCCCCGCCGTGACGGTGACGGCCACCGGCTCGCCACCCATCGCGTAGACATCGGAGACGTTCGCCGTCACGGCCTTCGCGGCCGCCTGGGCGAGGGAGCCGTAGCGCAGGTCGAGGTGAACGCCGTCGACGACGGCGTCGGCGGCGAAGAGGAGCTCCCCCGCGGGCGCCGGCAGAACGGCGGTATCGTCGCCGAGGCCGGCGTCGGGAAACGCGGCGCGAAGCATGTCGATGAATCGCCCTTCGTTCATGGCACCCTGCCCCGGTCCAACTAGAGGGTCTCCTCCTCCACCTCGAGCATCGCGAGGGGCATCGCGTCCATGCAGTCGCCGGCGAGCATCGCCCGTTCGCCCGTGTCGGCCGAGGCGATGTCGGCCGCGCGCGAGTGGACGAAGACGCCGAGGCGCGTGGCGGCCGCCGGCGAGGCGCCCTGGGCGAGGAAGCCGCCGATCGCGCCGGCGAGGACGTCGCCGCTGCCGGCAGTCGCCTGGCCGGGATGCCCGAACCAGTTGACGTAGCCCGCGCCGTCGGGCTCGACGACGACCGTCGGGGCGCCCTTGCAGGCGAGGACGATCCCCGTGCCGGCCACGAGGAGCCGCAGCGCCTCGATCCGCGCGGCGGAATCCGTCCCCACGTCGGCGCCGGTCAGGCGGGCGAGCTCGCCCGCGTGCGGGGTGAGGACGATCGGCCGGTCGGCGGAGAGCGCCTTCACGCGGTCGTAGGCCCCGGCGAAGGCGTTGATCCCGTCGGCGTCGAGGAGGAGGGGCGCGTTGCAGCGCCCGGCCAGTTCCCCGACGAACCGGACGGCGGCCGCATCGGCGGTGAGCCCGGGGCCGCAGGCGACGGCGTCGAAGCGCACCTCGTCGAGCAGGGCCGCCGGGTCGGCGTCGATCGACCCGTTGACGGTCTCGGCGAGCGGCACGAAGATGATCTCCGGGGCGGAGACCTGGACGACCTGGCGGATCGATTCGGGGCCGGCGAGATAGACGATCCCGCAGCCGGTCCTCAGGGCGGCGCCGGCGGCGAGCACCGCCGCCCCCGCGTACCGCCGGCTCCCCGCCACGAGGAGGAGCGCGCCGCGGTCGAACTTGTGCCCGGCGGGATCGCGCGGCGGCAGGTCGGCGACGGCCTGGTCGAGATCGAGCAACCCCAGCGAGAGCCGCGCCTCCTCCACGACCGGCGCGGGAATGCCGATGTCGACGACGCGGAGCCCCCCCACGTGCTCCTTGCCGGGGTAGAAGAGGAGCCCCGTCTTGGGCAGACCCATCGTCACGGTGAGATCGGCCCTGATGGCCGTTCCCAGGACGGCGCCGGTCGTGCCGTCGATCCCCGAGGGGACGTCGATCGCGACGACGGGCAGACGGCTGCGGCGGACGAGCTCGATCGCCTCCGCCCAGCGCCCGGTCACCGGCTTGCCCAGCCCCGTGCCGAAGATGGCGTCGACGACGACGTCGCACTCGTCGAGCGCGGCGAGCATCTTTCCCTCCCAATCGGCGAGGTAGAGGAAGATCTCCTCGAGCCGCCCCTGCTTCCGGTCCTTCCTGAGGCGGGCGTAGTTCTTGAACGCGTCAGGGGAGAGGTCCTTCGGCTCCCGGAGGTAGAGGAGGACGACGCGGGCCCCCGTCTCGGCGAGCAGCCGGGCGACGACGAGCCCGTCCCCGGCGTTGTTGCCGCTGCCGAGGAGGATCGCGTAGCGGAAGTCGCCGGGCGGGTCGAAGAACTCCCCGATCGCGTCGACGACGCCCTGCCCGGCCCGCTCCATCAGCGTGAGCCCCGGCACGTGGCGGCTGATCGTGGCCTCGTCGAGCCGCCGCATCTCCTCGGCCGTGACAACGTGCATCGTTCGTCCTTTCCGGCCGGCCTCGAGCCGGCCGCCGCGCTCAGTCCGCGGGAAATACTTCCTGCCCGCCGCCCGCCGAGGCGGCGCCGTTGATCTCGTCGATGATCCCCACCAGCTCGTAGATGTCGTCGATGTCGTAGTCGGCCCCCGAGTGGCTCGTGTCGAAGGTGTCGCCGTAGCGGGCGAAGACCGTCGTCATCCCCATCTCCTTTGCTCCGGCGATGTCGCGCTCCGGCCAGTCCCCCACCATCAGCGCCTCGGCCGGGGGGATCCCCGTCCGCTCAAGGACGGCCCGGAAGGGGGCGGGGTCGGGCTTGTAGGCGCCGGTGTCCTCGTGGGCGAGGACGGCGTCGAAGACCTGGTGGAGCTGCAGGTAGCAGAGCCGCAGCCACGCCTCGTGGCGGGGGGCGTCGGAGACGACGCCGAGGCGGAGCCCGCGGCGCATCAGCGCGAAGAGGGTGATCTTGACGTGCGGGTAGAGGACGAGGGCCGCCTCGCGCGCGCGCCGGTACCCGACGATCCCCGCGGCGAGGATCTTGTAGTCGACCTCGCCGAGCAGATCGGTGAGCAGCCGGTCGAAGACCTTCTGGAACTCGATGCCGCGCTCCTCGTAGATGCGGCCGATCTCGTTCCTGATCCGCTCGGGCTCGTTCATGAGCCCCGCGTCGATCATCGCCTCGACCGAGGCGTCGATCGCCTGCTCCTTCATGCGCATGAAATCGGTGAGCGTGTTGTCGAGGTCGAATACGACGAGCCTGATCATCGGCCTTTCTCCTTGCCGCCGCCGACGGGCCGGATTATGTTCCCCCATGTGGAACCGAACGACGAGCACTACGAACCGGTCGACGGCGATGCGCCGGAGCCGGGGCTGTTCGGCAGGGTGAACAACTACTATCTGCTCGTATACGCCCTGGCGTGCTTCCTGATGTTCTACTCGATATCGGGGCTGCTCTACCTGCGGGGCAACGAGGTCCTCTCGCTCTCCCTGCCCGGGATCGCCGCGTTCCTCTTCCCGATGTACCTCCTGACGAGGCGTTTTTCGCTGGGATTCTCCCGGGAATTCCTCATCGGGGCGCCCGACCTCCCGACCACCCTGCTCGCGGTCCTCGCCGCCGCCTGCGCGATCCTGCCGAGCGACATGCTCTCCGGGCTGCTCGAACGGCGGCGGCCGCCGGACCCCGAGTATATCAAGTTCCTCGTCTCGATCAAGCCCAAAGGGGTTTTCTCGCTCCTCGCCGTCGGCGCGGGGACGGTGATCGTCGGGCCCGCCACCGAGGAGCTGCTCTTCCGCGGGTTCGTCCAGCGGATCTTCCACCGGAACATGGAGGGATGGCTCGCCGTCCTCCTCGGCGGGATCATTTTCGGCATCGCGCACTTCAGCCCCACGCTGCTCCCCGGCGCGACGTTCGTCGGGATCGTTTTCGGCTACCTCTTCTACCGCACGGGGAACCTCGTCTACCCGGTCCTCGGGCACGCCGTCTACAACCTCTCCTCGCTCCTCCGCCTCGAGGGCGCCTCGGTGGCCGATCTCGAGCAGGCCGGCGGCGCGCTGCCCTCGCCCCTCTGGACCGTCGTCTCGCTCGCCGGCCTCGCCGCCGCCCTCCTCGTCATCGAGCGGCGCCACGGCGTCACGGACCTGGCCGGACCACCCGACTGACCCGACGCCAACCGGCACGCCGGCCGCCCGCGCATCGCCCGCTTATCGCCCGCGCACAAAAAAACGGGGCCGCGAACGGCCCCGTCGTCTATCTCCGATGCCCGGATCCCCTACTTGGTCGAGAACCCGAGGTCCTTGCCGATGCTGATCTCCCCGTTGTCGATGCGGATGTTGAAGCCGCAATCCGGATTGTTGCAGACCCACGCCTTGTAGCGGATGGGGGCGCCGTCCCTGCCGTAGTCCGAGAGCGGCAACAGGATACCCTTGTTACACTTCAGACAACCCGTGAACGTTTCCGCCATGTTCCCCGCCCGGTTCCTCCCCTCGAACCGAGACTCTCACCTCCATCTCCGCTGAATCCCGTACCGTCCCTGTTCGCGCCCGCCCCGCGGGCCTTTCAGGATTCACATACTGTTGGAGTTCTGATACCCTGTCAAGCGAAATCGGGGAGCGTCGGCGACCGGCCCGGCGGCCGCCGCGAGGCGCACGGACGGGAGGTGTCGGGCGATGGAACGACCGCGTTTTCTCTGCGACCGGATGCTCGGGCGGCTCTGCCGGAAGCTGCGCCTTCTCGGCTTCGACGCCGCGCTGAACGGGGAGGGGGAGGCGGGACGCTTTCTCCTGCGGGCCGCGCGGGAGGGACGGATCGCCGTGACGGCGGCGCGGCGGGCGGATGATCGCCCGGGCCCTGCGCCTGTCGTTTTGCGAACCGCCGGCGCCGTCGAGCAACTCGCCGAACTTTTCGCGGCGATCGGTGGCGCGCCCTCCCTCGAGCCATTCACCCGCTGCATCGAGTGCAACGAGTTCCTCGTCGAGGAGCCGGCCGCCGCGGCCGCCGGCCGGGTGCCGCCCCTCGTGGCCAAACGATTCGACCGCTTCCACCGCTGCCCCGCCTGCGACCGGATCTACTGGGAGGGCTCCCACTTCGAGGCGATGACGCGCGAGGTGGAGCGGATCCGCCGGGCTCTCGGGGAGCAATGAGGCGCGAGGCCCGGCAACGCCGGCCAGGCGCCCCGCCGCATCGGGCGAGGCGCCTGCGATCGTCGCGGCATGCCGTCCCCTAGAGGAGCTTCGTCTCCGACGTGGGCCGTGGCGCCTTGACGACGAGGATGCGCGCGGGCGACGCCGCGTCGTTGACGATCGTGTGCGGGACGCGCGCCGGGCTCTCCACGAGCCGGTCGGCCGGCACCCGCTCGGTCTCCTTCCCCACCGTGATCGACGGCGTCCCCTCGAGCACGTAGAAGAAGACGTCGACCGGGGTGACGTGCATCTTGAGCCCCTCGCCCGGCTCGAGCGAGATGTGCATGGCGACGGCCGACTCGTCGTCGTAGACCTTCGAGACGCGCACGCCGTGCGGATTCGGCGCGGAGGGCGCGTTTACGACATCGACGATCTTCATCATCTTCCCTCCATGATCGCCGCCGCGTCCGAGGCGGCCTCGCCCGTCGGCCTGATGCCGAACTTCTCCACGAGCACCGTCGCCACGTTCGGCGAGAGGAAGGCGGGCAGCGTGGGCCCGAGGCGGATGTTCTTCACGCCGAGCGCCAGCAGGGCGAGGAGCACGGCGACCGCCTTCTGCTCGTACCAGGCGATATCGTAGGAGATCGGCAGGTCGTTGATGTCGTCGAGCTCGAGGATCTCCTTGAGCTTGAGGGCGATGACGGCCAGGGAGTACGAGTCGTTGCACTGGCCGGCGTCGATGACGCGCGGGAGTCCGGCGGTCTCGCCGAGGCCGAGCTTGTTGTAGCGGTACTTCGCGCAGCCGGCGGTGAGGATCACCGCCTCGGGCGGCAAGGCCGTGGCCACGTCGGTGAAGTAGGAGCGCCCCTTCTGGCGGCCGTCGCAGCCCGCCATCACGACGAAACGCTTCACGGCGCCGCTCTTGACGGCCTCGAGGATCGGCTTGGCGAGCTTCTCGAGCTGGCCGTGGCCGAACCCGACGGTGAGCGAGCCCGTCTCGATCTCCGTCGGCGAGGCGCACCCCTTCGCCTGCTCGACGATCGCCGAGAAGTCCTTCTCGCCGTCCGCCGCGGCGGGGATGTGCCTGACGCCGGGGTAGCCGGCGGCGCCCGTCGTGTAGATGCGGTCGCGGTACTCGTCCCTGACCGGCGTGATGCAGTTCGTCGTCATGAGGATGGGGCCGTTGAAGGAGGCGAACTCCTTGTCCTGCCGGTACCACGAGCCGCCGTAGTTCCCCGCGAAGTGGGCGAATGTGCGGAAGGCCGGGTAGGCCTGGGCGGGAAGCATCTCGCCGTGCGTGTAGACGTCGACGCCCGTGCCGTCGGTCTGATCGAGGAGCCGGGCGAGGTCGTGCAGGTCGTGGCCCGAGACGAGGATCCCCGGGTTGCCGCGGACGCCGATGTCGACCGTCGTCATCGCGGGCTCGCCGTAGGCGGCCGTGTTGGCCGCGTCGAGGAGCGCCATCGTCGTCACGGCCATGCTGCCGGCCTCCATGACGAGGGCGAAGAGGGCGTCGCCGTCGGTCTCGCGGGTGAGCGAGGCGAGCGCCTTGAAGGCGAAGGCGTAGATCGCCGGATCCTCCCTGCCGAGAACGGCGGCGTGATCGGCATAGGCGGCGATCCCCTTCAGACCGTAGACGAGGAGCTCGCGCAGGCTCCGCGCATCCTCGTCGTCCGTGGCGAGGACCCCGACGCCGGAAGCGGCGGCGAGGAACTCCTCCATCGACGCGCCGCGCCAGCGGGCCGCTTCGGGAAGATCGCCCGCGGGCGTCTTCGCGGCGAGCTCGTCGCGCAGGGCGATCGACTCGCGCACGAGGGCGGCGATCCGGTCGGCGCTGAAGTTGGCGTTGGTGATCGTGGCAAAGAGGGCCCGCATCGTGAACCGGCCCGCCTTCCCGAAGAGGGGATCGGCCTGATCGAGGCGCTCGGCGTGGACGGCGACGCCCCTGAGGACGTACAGCAGGAGGTCCTGCATGTTGGCCGTCGTCTCGTCCTTGCCGCAGACGCCCCGCTTCGTGCAGCCGGCGTTGCCGGCCGTCTCCTGGCACTGGAAACAGAACATGCTCATCTCGCGCTCCTTTCGTCCGGCCCGGATCGGGCCGGTCGTGTGCATGATACGCGTCACGCCGCCCGCGCGCCTTGACCGGGGTCAAGCGGGGCGGCGATTGTTCCGGATCCGTCGCGAAACGGGGCCGGCGGCGGCGCGCCGTCGTTTTCCGCCTTGCCTTCCCGCCGCGCCGCGGGTATCTATAGCCTCATGGACAGGCGCGACGGGAAGCTCTTCCAAACGGCGTTCTTCGGCGACATCGGGCCCGGGGCCCGGCAGGCGCTGCTGAATGTCGGTGTGTATCGTGAAGCCGCAGGGAACAGCGTACTCTTTCTCGAGGGGGATGTCGAGGGCCGCTTCTTCATCCTCGTCGAGGGGGCGGTCAAGCTCTACAAGCTCACCCCCGACGGCCGCGAGATCGTCATCCGGCTCGTTTGCCCCGGGGAGATGTTCGCCGAGGCGATCCTCTTCGAGCGCGACGACTACCCGGTGAGCGCCCTCGTCACGGCCGACTCGCTCCTCTTCGAGATCCCCCGGCGGGGCTTTCTCGCGCTCCTCGGGGAGCCCGCCTTCCGCGACGAGTTCATCGGCACCCTGATGCGCAAGATGCGCTTTCTCGCCGACCGCATCCTCCAGCTCACCGCCTTCGACGTGGAGGAGCGCTTCTTCCGCTTCGTCGCCGACCGCTGGGGGCGACGCCCCTCCTGCCGACCCGACCTCTCCAAGAAGGAGCTGGCGCAGGCGATCGGGACGACGCCCGAGACCCTCTCGCGCCTCCTCGCGCGGCTCGCGCGCCGGAAGCTCGCCACCTGGGAGAACGGCCTGCTCGAGATCGACCCCGCCTGCTGGGAGCTCCACGCCGGCGACGGGTGAGGCGCGGCGGGGACGCTGCGAACGATGGCCTCGCGTTGCGCACGGCACGGCGCACGGCACGGCGCACGGCGCACGGCGCCGCGGTCGCCGTCCCGGCCGGCCCCCGCCTTCAGCGCAGGGTGATGTAGTCGCGGGTGTCGGCGGCGAGGATGCCGGGGATCCCCCGCTCGTCGGTCTCCCCGAAGACGAAGGCGAAGTTGCGGAAACGCCGGTAATCGATCGGCCGCATCTCGAGGACGCGGCGGAAGAGCCGCCCGAACCCCATGTAGTCGAAGGACGCCACCCGATTGCCCGTCACCTCGGGGGGCATGTCGGCGATGGCGAGGCAGAAGAGGCGCCCCTCGAGCCCGTCGAGGTAGGCGTCCCAGTCGGGGCGCCACCCCCGCAGCAGATAGGCGTATGAGTCGAGCCCCCAGGCGATCTGCGCGATGTCGGCGGCGCACCAGCCGGCGAAGCGCAGGGGGTTGACCTCGATCGGGAAGACGCCGCCGTCCGGCTCGAGGCGGAACTCGACGTGCATGGGGAAGTTCCTGAGCCCCGCCGCCTCGCCGAGCCAGGCGAGCTCCCCGCCGAAGCGCTCGATCCCCTCGCGGACGATCTCCGCCGAGGTGAGGTAGAGCCGGTCGCTCGTGTCCTCCGGGGAGCGGAACCGGTGGTGGAGAACGTTGAGGACGACCGGCGCCCCGTCGGCGTCGTAGTGGACGTCGAGCGCGTACTCCTCCCCCTCGACGCACGCCTCGACGATGAATGTGCCCGCGTCGAGGACGGCCGAGGGGTAGTGCCCGGCTACCTGGTCGAGCTCGAGCCGGATCGCCTCGAGCGCGGCGGGCCAGTCGGCCGGATCGGCCACGCGCCGGACCGCCATCGAGAAGAACCCCACGGCCGGCTTGATGACGAAGGGCGAGGGCAGCGCGGCCGGATCGAGATCGCCGAGTCCGGCGAGCGGGACGGCCCGGTAGAAGAAGTCCGGGTGCCGCGGGGCGAGGAGCTCGCGGAAGCGGACCTTGTCCTTGAACCGGGCGACCGTCGCGGGGAGCCCCTCCGCCGGGAGGCGCTCGTCGAGCCAGCCGATGCTGTTCTCCGAGTTGCAGTAGACGAGCGGGTGCCTCTCGGCGGCGAGCGCCCGCGCCGCCTCGTTTTCCCCCACGAACGCGAGCGTCGGGCCGCCGAGCGATCGTGCGAAGGGCGTGTCGAGCACGTCGGCCCCGATCCGCGCGATCGAGGCGACGAGGTTCTCCGAGACGTAGGGTTCGTCGAGGATGACGAGGCTCATCGGTGTCTCCTTCCGCGGCGCGGGGCGCCGGCAGGTGTCACGGCAAAACGATCTCGTCCAGCGGGCGTTTCGGTACGTGGTGGACGCCGTCGTCGTCGCGCCAGTAGCGGATCCCGCGCGTCCCGCCGACCGTCTCGACGACGACGCGCTCGGCCGGCTCACCGAGGGCGACGACGAGCATGACGCGGAACCGCTCCTTCAGCGCGAGGGCGGCGGCGAGGGCCTCGCGGTCGACCGAGCCGACGATGCAGGCGCCGATCCCCCGCTCGGCGGCGCCGAGCGAGATGCTCCAGGCGGCGATCCCGTGATCGCACCCCGCCGAGGCGGCGATCGATGTGTCGTGGAGGATCGTCACGTAGGCGGCTGGGCGTTCGCCCGGGGCCGGTCCCGGCCAGTCCTCGAGGTAGCCCGCCCAGGAGAGGTGCGGGAAGATCGCCCTGTTCGTTTCGGGATCGGCCGAGAGGTGGAAGCGCAGCGCCTGGCTGTTGCCCCCCGACGGGGAGAGCCGTGCCAGGTCGACGAGGGCGAGCAGGGTCTCGCGCGCGATCGGTTGCTCCTCGCGGAAACGGCGGACGCTGCGGCAGCGCGAAACGAGACCCGAGAAATTCATCGCGCCTTTCCCCGGGGGCGGCGGTGCGGCCCCGCGGCAGCCCTAGAGGGGCAGGGTGGAGAGAGCATCGAGCATCGCCGTGCGAGCCGCGTCGTCGACGGCGGGCACGCCGAAGAGGAACCGACGCTCGAGGAGCTCCATACCGCAGAAGCCGAAGATCCCCGTGTCGATCGCCTTCCGGATGGCGTCGCCGAACCCGTGGTTTCGGTAGGCCTCCTCGCCGCCGCCGGTCGTCGTGACGACGATCGCCTGCTTGCCGGCGAGGAGCCCCTCGGGGCCCTTCTCGCCGTAACGGAAGGCGAAGCCGTGGACGAAGACGCGGTCGATCCATCCCTTGAGGATCGCCGGCATCCCGAACCACCACGTCGGGTGGATGACGAGGAGCCGGTCGGCCGCCGCGATCGCCGCCTGCTCGGCGGCGACGTCGGGGGGCACCTTCCCCGCCATGTAGCCTTCCAGGCCCTCGGCGTCGAGCCGCGGCTCGAACCCGAGGGCGTAGAGATCGTGGACGACGTATTCTCGGCCGCGCTCCTCGAGGAGCGCGGTGACGCGTTCGAGGACGGCGTGGTTGAAGCTCTCCGGCCGCGGGTGGGCGTAGACGACGAGATACTTCATGGAGACTCCCCCTTCCGGTTCGGGACCGTGTCGGCGGCGGCGATGGCCGCCCGGCCTGTCGACGGGATCGTCCGCGGCCGGCGCGGTCTGCGGCGACGAGAGCGGCGGCGACGAGGTCGACGGCGGCGCGGCCGGCGGACGGGGGAATCGTACACCGCTCCCCGCGGGCGCGTCAAGGACGCCGCCGGGGCGCGGCGGAAGGCCGCGCCGATTCGCCGTGCATCACGCCGGCGCGCCGCTCAGGTCTTGCGCTCCTGCGGGCGCGCCGCGGGGAAGAGGATGTTGTTGAGGATGAGCCGGTAGCCGGGGGAGTGCGGGTGGCGGCCGAGGTCGGTGGGCGGATCGCCCACGAGGTGCTGGTAATCCTCGGGGTCGTGCCCGCCGAGGAAGGTGAAGGTGCCCCGGCCGAGGTTGCCGTGGATGTAGCGGACCTCGTCGGCCCCGCGCACCTCGCCGAGGACGAGTACCTTCTTCTTGAGGAGGCTCCGCCGGAAGGCCGTCGTCTGGCCCATGAACCCCTTCACCACGGAGACGTGGTCCTGCACGAGCATCGTCGCGACGGGGTCGTGCTTCGCCGAGAACTCGAAGAGGGTGAACCAGTCGCTCTGTTCGCCGCGCGCGGCGGCCTCCCGCGTCATGTCGATGTCGGAGAATTCGTAGACGTAGGGATCGAGCTCGAGCTCGAAGCCCTCGAAGGCGAAACAGCGGGAGAAGTCGAGCTTCTCACGGCAGCCGGGGTCGACGCCGTCGCCGTCGTACTCGCGGGGGACGATGTCCACCGGCCCCGCGGCGAGGGCGAGGTCGATCGTGTCGCAGGCCGAGCACATCGCGAAGAGGAACCCCCCGGCGCGCACGTACTCGCGGATCGCCCGGGCCACGGCCTTCTTCTCCTCGGAGACCTTGTCGTAGCCGAGCGAGGCGGCGATCTCCTCGAAGAGGATCTGCTGCCGCATGTACCACTCGGTCCGCCGGAATCCGCCGTAGAACTTGCCGTACTGCCCGGTGAAGTCCTCGTGGTGGAGGTGCAGCCAGTCGTAGGCCCCGAGACCGCCGGCGAGGACCTCCGCGTCGTAGACGACATCGTAGGGGATGCCGGCGTAGTCGAGGGCCATCATCACCGCGTCGTCCCACGGCTGCTTGTTCGGCGGCGCGTAGACGGCGATCCGGGGCGCCTTCTCGAGACGGACCGATTCCATGTTGCCCGACTCGACCTCGGCGAGGATCGCGGCGACCGCCGCGCCGTCGGCCGCCTCGACGAGCACGCCGAGGAGCCCCGCCTCGCGGCGCCACGCCGGCGCGTCGGGGAGGAGGAAGGAGCCGCCGCGAAAGTTGAGGAGCCAGCGCGCGTCGCCGCCCGCCTGGAGGACGCGCCAGACGAGCCCGTAGGCGCGCAGGTGGTTCGTCTGGCCGGAATCCATCGGCACGAGGAGATCGGCCCGCGCCGCCGGGGCGGCGAGAAGCGCGAGGGCCAGGAATATCGCGGCGGTCGTTCGTCTCATCGCGTCGTTCCTTTCTGCGAGGCGGCGGGGCGCGTCATCGAGCCGCGTTCGCCCCGTCGGCGCCCGTCTCTCATCGAGCCGCGCCCGTCTCGCGGAGATGCGCGATCCGCGCGCGGACGCGCTCGACATAGGGGTCGTCGGGGTACCGCTCGACGATCTCGCCGTAGAGCCGCGCCGCGGCGGCCGGATCGCCCCCCCGCTCGAGGCTCTCGCCGCAGCGCTCGAGGGCCCGCGGGGCGAGCTCGTGGAGCGGGTGGCGTTCTGCGAGGCGCAGGAGCGTCTCCCGCATCGCCGCCTCGCGGCCGGCACGCTCGAGGAGCCCGGCGCGCTCGAGGAGCGCTTTCGGGGCGAGCGACGAGGCGGGGCTTTTCGCGGCGAGCGCCGCGAGCGACTCTGCCGCCTCGTCGATGCGGCCGGCGGCCGAGAGCTTCGCGGCCGCCCGGTAGCGTTCGAGCGCGGCCCGCTCCTCCCCGCGCGCCGTCTCGACGAGCATCGCCGTCTCGAGGGCGTCGTTCGCCCACCGGCTCCCCGGGAACCGCTCGGCCGCGGCGCTCAACGCCTCCACCGCTCCCGCGTCGTCTCCCTCGAGGAACATCAGGCGCCCGAGGGCCCACGCGCCGAGGGCGGCGACGCTGGTGTCGGCGCTCGCCGCGACGAGGGCGAGCCGGCGCCCCGCCTCCGCCCGGTCTGTCGCGCCGAGGAGGGCGCGCGCGCGGACCTCCTCGATCGGCACGGCGGCCGCGCCGTCGGGGCGGCCGAGCCGGGCGAGCGCGTCGAGGGCGTCGCCGGGGCGGTGGAGGTCGTCGAGGAGGATCTCCGCCCGGAGCCGGACGGCCCGCTCGCGCAGGGGGAAGGAGCGCATGCCGGCCGAGACCGAGTCGGCGAGGGCCGCCGCCCGCTCGAGGGCGCGCGTGCGCGCGGGGCCGCCGGAAAGGCGCCGCGCCCGGTCGCGCGTCCGCTCGGCGACGAGAACGGCGACGAAGGGGGCGGCGGGAGCGTTGCCGTGCCGCTCGAGGTAGGCTTCGGCCGCCGCGTCGAACGCCTCGCCGGCCGCATGGACGGCATCGTCGGCCGCGGCGATCGCTCCCGCCGCCTCCTCGGCGAGCCGGGAGACGAGCCGGCCGAGCTCCGGCTCGGCGAGCAGCCGGTCGCCCGCCTCGTCGACGTAGCGGTCGATCGGCCTGCCCGACTCGGCGGCGAGCAGCGCGTGGAGCAGTTGGAAGGCGGGGTCGCCGGCGGCGGCCGAGTCGGCCGCGGCGAGGAGATCCGCCGGCCGGCCCGTCTCGCGGAAGATCTCGAACGCGTCGCGCGCGAGCACGATGTCGCGGGTTTCGGCGAGCGAGAGCGCGCGGAGCGATTCGCGGAACGCGGCGCGCGGCCGGCCGAGCAGGCGGTGGAGCCGGACGATCTCGTTGGTCAGGTGGACGGCGTTCCGCCCGCCGCCGAGCCGCCCGCGCTCGAGCGTGGCGAGGGCGCGGTCGTAGAGCCCCGCGTCCCGTTCGAGGGCGGCGACGGCGCTCGTGTACCCCTCGCGCGACGCCGGGTCGGCGAGCGCCCGTTCCCAGGCGTCGGCCGCCTCGCCGGGGCGGTCGAGCGCGAGGAGAGCATTTCCCAGCTCGCGGAGGAGCAGGAAGGGCCCGGCCGCGTCGCCGAGGCGCTCCTCGAGGAGGCGCACCGCGTCCGCCGCCCGGCCGCCGCGCCGGTAGGCGCCGGCGAGCATCTCGGCCACCTGGTCGGCCTCCGGCTCGTCGGCGGCGAGGCGCTCGAGGAGACGGATCGCCGCGTCGTAGCGCTGCGCGCGGATCAGCGCGTTCGCACGGGCGAGATCCCGGCCGAGGCGCACGCCGGCGTCCTCCCGTTGCGCCGGGTCTGCATGGAGCCCGGTCGCGAGGAACAGAAGGAGGATCGCGACGCCCGCCCGCCGTCTCATCGCTCGCGCACCTTTCTCGAGAGGGCCCTGAAGTAGAGCCGGAGCAGTTCCTCGTAGCCGACCGGCCCCTTCTCGCGCATCGCGCTCCTGATCTGCTCGAGGAGCGCCTCGGCCGTCTCGTCGCCGGGGACGACGGGCGGGGGCGCCTCGGCCGGGAGATCGCCCGCCGGCGCGCTCCGGCGCTCGCGCGTGTAGTCGCGCCGCTCGAGCGATCGCTGGGATTCGAGCATGCGGCTGACGATCCGTTCCTGGCGGTCGAGGAGCTCCTCGTCGAGCCGGCCCCGCTCGATTCGTCCGGCCGCGTCGGCCATCTCGTCGGCGAGGTCGTCGAGCCGGCCGAGCAGCTCGCCCGCGCCGCGGCTCTCCTCGGCCGCCCGGCGCATCATCTCCTCGAGCCGGCGCTGCTCGCCGGCGAGCCGCCGCATCCCCTCCCGCTCCTGTGCCGACAGGCCGCCGCCCGCCGCGAGCATCCGCTGGAGCTGCTCGCGGATCGCGAGCTGCCGCTGCATCATCATCCGCATCCGCTGGCGGGCGCCGCCGCCACCCTGCCCCGACGAGGCGCTCGCCCGGAGAAGCTCGATGACGGCGAGGTTGATCTCCTCGAAGGCCCGGTTCGAGCCGCGCCGCGCCTCGACGTAGCTGCGCGATCCGAGGCCGTCGAGGACGACGTCCATCTCCCGCATCGCGAGGCCGAGGTGGAGGAAGGCGCCGTCGGGGATCGCCATCGTCTTGCCGGCCAGCTCGTACAGACCGCGGGCGATCCGGTCGGTCGCATCACGGAGGAGGATCTGCCTCGATGCCGCCGCCGCCTCCCCCTCCTCGCCGCGGATCGCGAAGGCGGCCGCTTCCTGTTCGCCCGAGAGCTCGACGAGGCGGCGCGCGGCGCGGGCGATCTCCGCCACGAGGGCGGCGTCGAGCGTCATCGACATCGCCATCCGGCACTGGCCGAGCGAGGAGTAGAGATAGAGCATCCCGTCGGCGGCGCTCTGCTGCGCGCACGAGGCCTCTCCCCGCTGCCCCTCCCGCAACCGCCGGGCCGCCTCGCGCATCAGTTCCTCGACGGCCGCCGAGTCGGCGCGGGCGAGCGCATCCTCGAGCATCGCGGCGAGGGCGCTGTCCTCCTGCGCCTCGGCGAAGGACGCCGCGTCCTCCTCGAGCGCCGCCATCTCGTCGGCGAGCGCCTCCTGCCGGTCGGCGATCCCGGCGTCGTCGCCGGCGTTCGCTTCCGTGGAGTCGGCGAGCGCGCGCTGCCCGTCGAGCATCTCGCCGGCGCGCCGGAGGAGCTCCTCCATCCGCTCCTCGCGGAGCACCTGCTCGAGCAGGTCGATCGTGCGCTCGAGCTGCCGGACGAGATCGGCCGTGGAGAGCTCGACCTCCTCCATCGCGGCGAGGGCCTCCTCCCGGCTCATCTCGCCGAGCAGCCGCTGGAACCGCTCGATCGACTCGCGGAGCTGCCCGTCGCGTATCCGGTCGATGAGTCGCCCGATCTCCTCCATCTTCTCGCCGATCTCGCGCGAGGTCATCCGGTCGCCGGCGAGCCGGTCGAGCGTCCGGTCGAGCCGCTCGGCCGCCTCGGCGAGCTGCTCGCCGATCCGCTCCTGCCGCTCGAGGAGCTCGCGTCCCTCTCTCCGGCGCGACCAGTCCATCTCCCCCTCTGCCTTCATCTCCTCGGAAAGCTCGCCGATCCGCTCGCGCACGCGGCGTCCCTCGTCGACGATCTCCTCGAGCTGCTCCTGCTGCGCCCTCTCCTCGCGCCGCACGTCGGCGTAGATCTGCGAGAGGGAGGGCACGAGGAGACGCCGCGTCTCCGTTCGCGCGCGGCCGGGCCCCGTGGCGGCGTTGCGGTCGACCGCCTCGAGGAAGAAGAGGACGCGATCGCCGGGGAAAAGCCCCGCGCCGGCGAGCGACCAGGCGTGCGTTGCCTCGAACGAGCGCGTCCCCGCCGGTGGACGCTCTATCGCGACGGCTTGGAACCCCTCGTCCTTCCCCTCGCGCATGAAGTGGAGGCGGACGGGGCCGAGCCCGTAGTCGTCGTCGGCCCGGTAGACGACCGCCGTCTCGAAGGACCGCGGCAGAAGATCGCCGTCGGCCGGCGCGAGGATCTCGACGCCGGGTGCGCGGTCCTCCCGCGCGTGGACGGCGCGGGGCACGGGGCGCTCGTTGTCGAGGCCGAGCGAGTCGACGACGCGCACGCGGAAGGTGTCGTCGTCCTCGACGGTGAAGGCGGCGCGGAAGAGGCGGCCGGCCGGCTCGACGGGCTCTTTCTTCCCCGACGAGAAGGAAATCGTCCCCGAGGCGACCGGCGCGCTCGCCTCCCCCTCGATCGTCACGCGCGTGCCGGCGAGCGCCTCGAGGCGGCCGACGAGCGGGCTGACGGTGTCGGGGGGCAGGCCGGTGTAGGACGGCGCTTCGAGCACGGCGGCGAGCCCGTTCACGACGGGGCGGCGCGCCACGCGGACGGCCCGCTCGGCCGTTCGCGCGCCGTCGGCGTCGAAGACGTACCGGACGTCGCCGGGCAGCCCCTCGAAGGTGTGGCGGTAGACGACGAGAGGGGCGCCCGCCGCGCCGGCGGTGTCGGGCAGGAGCGGATCGCTCCGCCAGACGCCCGGCGCCGGGCTCGAGAGGAGCGACACCGCGCGCGGCGTCCTGCCGAAGCTCGTCGCCTCCACCGTCACGTCGTCGCCGGCGATCGCCCGCGACGGCGCACGCGTCACGACGAGGTTGACCGCCGTCCCGCCGCGGAAGGAGAGGGTCGGGTCGGCGATCCAGCGGGCGACGCGCGCGCCGCCCCCCGCAACGGTCATCAGGCCGCAGACGAGCCCCGCGGCGAGGGCCGCGGCGAGGAGCCGCGGCCGGCCCGCGTCGGCGAAGAGGCGGCGGGCGTCGAGCGAGGCGAGCCCGGCGGCCCCCCGGCGCAGCGTCTCCTCGACGAGGAAGGGCGAGCTCGCCGGCGGCGGATCGTGCGCGAACTCCCGGGCGGCGGCGAAGAAGCCCCCGCGCCCGGCGAGCCGGCCGACCGACAGGGCGAGCCGCGCGGGGCCGGGCGGCGGCAGGATCCGCGGCAGGGCCGAGGCGATGGCGACTGCGACGCCCCCCCAGAAGAGGAGGAAGACGGCGAAGGGCGCGGCGCGCGAGCCGGGCGCGAGGCGCTCGAGGGCGAGCCCCGCGGCGAGGGCGGCGAGGGCGGCGAGCGAGACGGCCGCGACCAGGCCGCGGGCGAGGGCCGCGCGGCGGGCGCGCGCGAGCCGCGCGAGCGCGGCGTCGAATCCCGCCTCCGTCGCCGGGTCCCGTCTGCTGCGTGTCCCCGTCATCGGGTCGTTCCCCGTTCCTTCCGTATCGTGCGGCGGGCGTGGGCCGGTCGCGCATCCGGCGCGCGGCCCGCCCGCCGTCTCACCTCGTCAGCGCGTAGTAGAGGATGTTGACCGCCATCTTCATGGCCGCCTCGCGCTTCTCCGCGGGATCGCCGTGGACGTCGGCGTCCTCGAGGCCGTCGCCGACGTCGCTCTCGTACGTGTAGAAGAGGACGAGGCGCGTTCCGTCGAAGACGCCGAGACCGCGCGGCGGTTTGCCGTCGTGCTCGTGGATCTTCGGCGGCCCGTCGAGATCGTAGAAGCAGTGGTAGATCGGGTGGTCGAGCGGGACGTCGACGAGCGGCCGCGCGGGGAAGAGCTCGGCGACGAGCGCCCGGAACGAGGCGTCCATCCCGTAGTTGTCGTCCGCCCAGAGGAAACCGCCGCGGAGAAGATGCCCGCGCACCGCCTCGATCCCCTCCGGCGAGAGCCGCACCGTCCCGTGCCCCGTGACGTAGAGGAAGGGGTAGGCGGCGAGATCGACCGCCTCCGCCTCGACGATCGCCTCGTCGCGCGTCGTGCGGATCTCCGTGCGCCGCTCGAACTCGCCGAGGAGGTTGGGGAGCGAGGAGGGGTCGCTGTACCAGTCGCCGCCCCCGCCGTACTTGAGCCGCGCGATCGTCACCCGCCCCGCGGCTGGCCCGGTCGCGCCGGTTGCGGCTGGCCAGGCCGGCCCCGCGGCGGCCGGCGCGGCAGGCGGCAGGAGCAGGAAGGCGGCGGCGAGCGCCGCGCGGCCCGCTCGCAGGATCCGTGTCGTGCGTCGTTCCATACGGTCATTATACACGCGGAAGCCCCCCGGCGCAGGGAGAGATCGGTCGGCCGCGCGCCTCATGCCCCGGCGGGGGCGGCGGGCAGATCGATTGTCGCCTCCACCCCTCCCCCGTCCCCGCGGGCGCGGAGCGCCACCTCGCCGTCCATCTCGCGCGCGAGGCCCTGGCAGATCGCGAGCCCCAGCCCCGTGCCGTTCGTCTTCGTGGAGAAGTAGGGCTCGAAGAGCCGTTCGGCCGCCTCGGGCGAGAGCCCCGCCCCGTCGTCGAGGACGGCGATCCGCACGCGCCCGCCGGCCGCCCTCCAGCCGACGTCGATCCGCCCCTCGCCGGCGACCGCGTCGACGGCGTTCTCCAGGAGGTTGACGACGATCTTGCGCAGCGCCTCGCGGTCGGCCGCGACGGCGGCCGGCTCCGCCGCGGCGAGAGCGACCGTGACCCGCTCCATCCCCGTGTAGGGCGAGATGATCTCCTCGAGGAAGGGCCCCACGTCGACCCGCTCGGGATGCAGGTTCGTCACCTTGCCGAAGCTCGAGAACTCCGAGGAGATCCGCCGGAGGATCTCGGTCTGCTGCACGATCGTCTCGACGCCGCTCTCGAGGATCTCGTCGAAGCCGTCGGCCTTCGCCTCCCAGGCGCGGCGCATGAACTGCGCGGAGAGGCGGATCGGCGTGAGGGGGTTCTTCACCTCGTGGGCGATCTGGCGCGCCATCTCCATCCACGCGGCGAGCTTGTTCGAGCGGATCAGCTCGGTGAGGTCGTCGAAGACGACGACCGTGCCGAGGCGCTCGCCCTCCGCCTCGAGCGCGGCGACGACCGCCTTGATGGTCCGCCGCCTGTCGCCGGAGAAGAGGGTGACCTCCCGCTCCTCCACGCCGCCGCCGTCGCCGCCGAAGAGGGCGAGGAGCGGCTCGATGCCCGGCTCGTCGACCGCGGCGGGCTCGCGCCCCTCGATGCGGGCGCGGTCGATGCCGAGGATCCGCTCGCCGGAGGGGTTGAGCGTGGTGAACCGGCCCGCGCGGTCGGTGGCGAGGACGCCGGTGGCCGCGTTGCCGAGGACCGCCTCGAGGTAGCGCTGGCGCTCGAGCAGGCCGCGCCGGGCCTCGCCGAGGGCGGCCGTCATCGTGTTGAAGGAGTCGACGAGCTCGCCGATCTCGTCGCGCGCCCCCGAGGCGAGCCGGAACTCGAGGTCGCCGTCGATGATCCGCCGCGTCCCCCGGCGGAGCTCGGCGAGCGGGTTGAAGATCCTGCCGGCGAGGAAGACGCCGAGCGTGACGGTGGCCACGAAGAGGAGCGTGAGGAGCCCGAGGATCAGGGCCGAGGTCTTGAGCACCTCGCGCCGCACGTCGGCGGGCTGGTAGAGCATCGGCACGCTGAGCACGCCTGCCTCCGCCCCGCGGGCCGGCGCGAGCGCGGCGCTGCCCACCTGGTAGGCGTAGTCGCCGATCGTGGCGTCGACGACCGCGGCCCGGCTGCGGCCGAGGACGATGTCCGCGTAGGTGGAGGCGGCGAGCAGCGGGTCGATGAACCCGCCGGTGACGAGCTCCCGCTCGCTCGTGGCGGCGACCGTGCCGGCGTAGTAGATGTTCACGTCGTAGCCGAGGACGTCGGCCGCCATCGAGGCGAAGCCGTCGTCGATCGGGCGCCGGTAGACGAGCCGCCCCGTCTCGCCGCCGGGCAGCGGGGCCGGCACCGTCACGCCCCCCCAGAGGCGGCCCTCCGCGAAGGAGACGGTGAGGTCGCCGGCCGCCGCGCTGGGGCCGGCGGCGGCGTTCAGGATCTTCGCGGCGCCGGCGGCCGCATCCGCCCCGGCGGCCCCACCCATCCCGCCCGATTTGTTCGTTCCGTTCGTTACGCCGGCGTCGCCCGCGACGAACGCCCCCGACGCGTCGTAGAGGGCCCAGCGGCGATCGGGGGCCACGCGGTCCGGCGCCGCTGCGAAGGAGGTTGCCTCGGCCCGCACCGACTGCCCGATCATCGAGGCGGCTGCGCGCGCCCCGGCGAGCGCGTCGCGCTCCCCCTCGGCCCGGAAGCGCCCCTGGATGTAGCGTCCCGAGAAGACGCCGAGGATCACCACCGGGACGATCGCCACGGCGAAGAAGGAGAGGAGCAGCTTCTGGCGGAACCCCGGCGGCCCGCTGAAGCGGACGGCGGGTGTCACGCTCCCCAGCAGGCCGAGCTGGCGGACGACGAGGAGCGCGAGGAGCGAGAGGACGGTCAGGGCCACGTCGAGCGAGACGACCGTCGCCCACATGAGGACGTTCTCCACGGCGCCGGCGTCGCGGTAGCCCACGAGGAACCCCTCGCCCGACGCGTCGACCGCCGAGACGCAGTCGTAGGCGTCGCCCTCGAGATCGAGGCGGAACCACTCGCCCGGCCCGGCGGGCAGCGGCGTCCCCCCGACGAGCCGCGGCGTGGAGGAGCCCGCGACGACGCCTCCCCGGACGCGGGCGACGAGGAGGTTCTCCGGCTCGTCGATCCGCGGGGCGACCGAGCCCACGTCGATGTTGTGGAGGATCTCCGGCGCGGCCGGCCCCGAGCGGGCGAGGAACTCGGGGTTCTCGAAGAAGTAGGGGATGACGATCTCGACGCGCCCGATCCGCCGCCCGCGCAGGTCGTGCACCGGGGCGACGCCGCCGAGGAAGAAGATCGCCCCCTCGCCGGTCTCCTGGCGCATGTCGTAGACGGCGGGGCGCTCCGCTTCGGCCGCGGCGGCAGGGAGGTCGGGAGGCGAGACGATCGGCATCCCCACGGCGAAGCGCGAGTAGCGCCGTCCCGCCGCGTCGAACACGCGGAAGAGGCAGGAGAGGTTGAAGCGGCTGAGCGCGCTCTCCGCCCAGATCTCGAATGCGGTCGACTCGCGGCGCGAGATGATCTTCGAGGCGACGTCGCGGTCGTTCGCGATGTCCTGGCAGAGGTCGGGGAGGATCACCTGCAGCCAGTTGTCCTCCGGGTAGTTGAAATCCTGCGCCTTCTCGATCACCCGCTGCCGCCGCAGCTCCGTGTAGCGGCCGTTCGCCGCGCCGTAGATGACGAAGGAGGTGACGAGGACGAGGAAGAACGAGGCGAAGACGACCGAGGTGATCTCGTCCTTGCGCAACAGCGGGAAGATGCGGAAGGCGAGCAAAACGAGCGCGGCCGCGGCGATCGGCAGCGTCCAGTGGCCGCCGGGAAGAAGAACGAGCGCGACGAGCGCGGCCCCGGCAGCGGCGATCCCCTCGCCGAGTGCGGCGCCTCCCGAGACGAGCGCGAGCCGCACGGCGAAAAGGCAGAGGATGAAGAGCCCCGCCACGCCGAAGAGGAGGGCGAGGTGGAGCGCGACGACGGGGAGCTCGAGCAGGCTCACATCCAGCCCGATGAGCCGCGGGTTGGCGTTGAGGACGACGCGCGTGACGAGACGGACCGCCCCCCCGAGCGACAGGGCGAGGGCGGCGAAGATGACGGCCGCCTTGCCCAGCGCGCGGACGGGCCGCATGCGGCTGCCGCGGACGAACCCCCGCTCGAGCGCGCCGGGGTAGTAGGTACGGAAGTTCTTGATCGAGCCGAGGACCAGCATGAGGAAGAAGAGCGCGGTGAGCAGGAAATCCCCCGTCGTGCGCGTCAGGCCGCCGGGGATGTCGTCGGCGAAGAGGGCCGGGTCGAAGAGGTTGGTGCCGAAGAACCGGCTCGGGATGTCGAGCCGGAGGAGCAGGACGCGGATCAGGGCGAGAAAACCGAGCAGGATGACCACGCGCCGGGCGAGGACTGGCCACTTCCGGCGCCCCCGGGCGCTGCGCTTGCCGAACCTGCCGTAGGTCCAGCGCGCGATGACGACGACGGCGAGGGCGACGACGAGCCCGGCGAGAAAGCTGCGGCGCGACTCGCGCTCGGCGACGACCGTGGCGTAGGGATCGCCGCTGACCCGCAGGTGGGCGAGCGGCAGCCCCTTCTCCGAGACGACGATGCCGTAGACGCGCACCCCCTCGTCGGTGGTGTAGCGGATCTGCGGCCTCTCCCGCGCGGCCGGCTCCTCCTCCCAGCGCATCGCACCGCGATGCTCTCCCATCGAGAAGTTGAAGCTCACGCGCTCGCCCCAGCGCTCGCTCAGCACCTCGCCGAGGCCCGTGCTGCGCAGGAACCGGTTGTTGATCCGGTAGTTCACCTCGAGGGGGATGTCCACCACGGCGCGCGCGCCGCCGGGGAGCGGTTCCACCCGGACGAGCAGCGTGTACATCCGCGTCCTGGCGGTGAAGATCCGCGTGTCGTCGACCGGCCCGGGGATCGGCTCGAGGTAGCGCGGCCGGCCGCCCCAGGCGATGCGCGCGCCGCCGGCCGAGCGGACCTGGACGCCGATCTCGCCGAAGGGCCGGGCTCGCCCGCCGAGCGCCCCCGCGAGTGAATCGAGCGCGGCGACGAGCCTGACGCGCCCGCCGGACCCGAGGTTCGAGACGTCCGGCCCCGCGGCCCGCACCGCGGCGGCCGCGGCCTCCGCCGCCGTCTCCTCCAGCTCGCCGACGACCCTCCCGGTCTCCTCGAAGAGACCGGTGAGGCGGGCCTCCTCCCCCGCGTACCACGACTCCTCGCCGCCGCCGGTGGGCCGGGCGAAGAAGAGGACGACCATGACGAGGGCGAGCGGCACGAGCGGCACGAGCGTGACGGCGCGGCCCGGCTCGCGCATCCCCTCATCCGTTCCCTCTTCTTCGCCGCGCTCGACGATGTGCTCGAGGCGGCGCGGGTACCAGCGGCCCCGCGGCGCGGGCTCGCCCGGCGGCCCGTAGCCGCCGCGCCCGGTGTGGGGCACGAAGAGGAAGACGATGAACCCGGCGTCGAGGAGAACGAGCATCAGCCACACGGGCGCGGAGAGGACGATGCGATCGAGCGAGATGAGGACGATGAAGAAGACGAGGACGCCGACGAGGAAGGTCCAGAGCGCGATGCCGAAGGCTGTCTGTTCGCGGTTCCGCTTCACGGCACGCAGACTCCGGTGATTGTCACGAGGCGGTCTTGATCTCGGCGACGACCCACCGCGACCCCTCGAGCCTCAGCGTGACGTAGACCCTGTCGGTGAAGATCCTGCCGCTGCGGATGTCCTTCCAGCTCCGGGTGGCGATGCCGTACACGCGCCGGCCCGGCTTGTCGACGTTGTGGAACTTGACGAACTCGAACCCCACCTGCCGGTAGGACTTGAACATCTTCTTGAAGAGGTAGTAGACCTGCGACTGGCTGTAGAAGCCGTCCGTGCCGCCCGGCTCGGGGAGGCTGAGGTAGACGCGCTTCTCGCCGACGTGGCGGGCGAGGGCGTCCGCGTTCTCCGCGCGCCAGGCCGCCTCGAGCCCCCGGAAAACGGCCATCGGCGCGTTCGTCGCCTGCATCTTGGCCGGCGGCGCCGCCTTGGGCTTCCGGCGCACCTGCGCATCGGCGCTCCCGCCGGCGAGAAGCCCCGCGGCGAGGATGAGAAGGATGATCGTCAGTGTCCGCGGCGCGCCCATGGTGTGCCTCGTTTCGTGATGCGCCGAAAGGGACGGACTCCTCCGGCCGGCCGCCACGCGCGGCCGCCGCCCGAGCCCGACCCGTCGCCGTTCGCCCGTCGCCCGGCCGCGTTCTGCGCCGGGCGCCACTACCGTACACAGTGCAAGGCAAGGGGCGTGCCCCGGCCCGTCCGTTGATTTGTATGGAATTACGCGCGAAGGGCGGGGAGGTGAGTGTCCACTTTTGGAGAATTGCGTCCTCGAACGAGGACAGAAATGCGGCGGGGCCGCCCGCCGGACGGCCCCGTATCGATTGCCCGCGCATGGACGCGCCGGCTAGAACTCGTCGGTCTTCCCGGTGAACTGCTCCTCCATGAAGTCGGCCGTCTGCACGGCGAGCTCGAGGGCGTTCACGAGTGATTCCTTGTCGGCGTTGGCCGAGATGCGGACGACGAAGATCGCCTTGTCGCCCACGCGCCCCCAGGCGCCGAGCTTCTTCTTGAAGGCGTCCTCGAGCAGCGTGTTGGCCACGTCGACGGGGATGTTGTCCCCCTCGATCCGGTAGGCGAACGACCAGATCTCGCGGATCTCGAGGTTCCGGTACTCGTAGGTCTTCGACCGGATGTAGGCGAGCTGCGTGCGCTCGTTGCCGGTGTTGTAGACGACGCGGTAGTCCCCGTCGCTGTCGATCTCGTACTTGATGTCCTGCTCGCGCAGGATCGTCCCCACCCGGTCGTCGTACTTCGGCTCGTCGTCGCCGATCTGGGCGCAGATATCGCCCGCGAACAGCATGACGGCCACCGCGATCAACACCACGACGAATCCGTTCTTCACGGTCCGCTCCTTTCCCCTGCGGTCAGTGCAACCCGTTGCATGAAAGTCCCCGGAGCGGAGCATGGCACATTTTGTATGAGGAGTCAACAGCGGGGCGGGGGTACGATCGCCAGGAATCGCGGATAACACGGATTCGTTCGCCGCCGGGATCGCCGCTTTTTCTTCTTATTATACCTGGCTTCCGTAAAGGCGGTCCTTATTATACCTGCGCCCCTCGAAGTATAATAAGCCGCTCGCATTCACGAGCGAGAGGTATCACTGGGACAGGATCTTCTTGATCTTCGGCCCGAGGACCTTCCTGAATCCGAGCAGCCGCAGTATCGCCCATTCCCTGATGCTTGCCAGTTCCGATGCTGTCATCTCGATCGATCCCTCTGTATACACACCGATTCTCGATGCTCTTCTTGTATCCAACCGTTCCCATTCGAGGGCATCTCCCAGCTCCTGCTCGATCTCTTTCTGCTGAAGCTTAAGTGCATCCAGGAGCTCGACATTCTTCGAGCCGTCCTCGAAATCTGACCTGCCCCACTTTTTAGTACCACTCTGAGATGTTAGACTGCCTCCCGGCGCCCAGCCTAACAGCGGGAGCTGCGGACTTATCGGAGCGCTCTGGCACGGATGCAGCCCGACGACCGACACCGGTGATACCGACCGGACTCCGACAGCGAGCAGGCTGTACGACTGTTTCCCAAATCCTTTCAATCCCACCACGACGATCCGCTTCGATATCGCGCAGCCGGCCCAGACGAGCCTGCGGATCTACGATGTGGCCGGGCACCTCGTCAGAGTGCTTGTAGACGAACATCTTGTCACGGGCAGGTACGAGGAAGCATGGGACGGCAGAAACGACGCCGGACACAAGATCTCGAGCGGAGTATATTTTTACAGGCTTACCGCGGCAGAATACGAGCAGACGAAGAAGATGGTGCTTCTGAGATACCACTTCAAACGGATCGACATATTCAATCAAGCCTTCGGAGTGTCCCACGAAGGTCAGAGCTTCGAGCCATCTCCGACTCTCTGCCAGAGTGACCCTTCGCCGCTGCCGAAGGCAGCGGAGAAGCTATATATATAAAGGATTAATTATATATAGAACGGTCATTATCGGACGTCGCTGCCCCAGTCAGTTAATTACATAGCCTATATATTCATAGATGTGAAAACAATGAGATGTTTAATACATATTATTGTTTCAGAAACACCCCCAGGTCCTCCAGCAGGCTCTGCAGGTCCTCCTCGTGCTCGACCTCGTCCTGGAGGATCGAGGCGGCCATGTTGTAGGTCACCACGTCCTTGAGGCCGACCTCCTGGATCATCGCGTTGTAGACATCGATGGCGCACTGCTCGCCGGCGATGTTCTGCTCGAGGATCTTCCGCACGAACGGATCGTCCGGCGCCTCGTAGGCGCAGTTCGTCCACTCGAGCCACTTGTCGGGCGAGGTGAGCGGGGTGCCGCCGAGCTGGATGATCCTGGTCGTCACCATCTCGGCGTGGCGCAACTCGTCGGCGGCGTGCTGGAGGAGCTCGGCGATGACGGCGTCCTTCATCGGCCCCGCCACCACCTTGGCGCCGAGCCAGTACTGGTAGTGGGCCAGCCACTCGTCGGCGAAGGCCTTCTCGAGAAGCTCGAGCACCCGTTCGACGTCCATCCCCACGATCTCGATTCCCCTGGTTCCCATTACGGCTCCTTTCGGTGCATGGTCGTCACGTCGCAATACCTGCAATACTACACGGGAATGTGAGAATTGTCATCCCCGAGCCGGCCGCGTGCGGCGTCGGAGGAAGATCGCCCCGGCGGCGAGGGCCGCGGCGGCGAGGAGCGCCACGGCGTTCGGCGAGAGGACCGGCACCGGGCAAACGGGGATCACGTGCACCGCCGCCGCCCCCGTGTCGCGAGAGAGGCCGGTGGCCCGGTCCCAGGCGACGAGGGTCACCGTGTCGAAGTCGCAGACCTCCGAGACGCTCGCGTCGAGCACGGCATAGATCTTTTCGCACGCCCCGCCCGCCACCGCCACGCTCCCCGTCCGGGGGTAGCCGGGGTTCCAGGGGATGAGTCCCGCGCCAGAGAACTCGTAGTCGATGGTGTCGACCGGAGAGCACGGATCGCCGTTACAGATCGAGAAGGGGAGGAAGTTCGTCTCCTGGCCGTAGGCGGCGAGGAGCAGCGTGTCGTTCAGGACGTACACCCACGGGGGCGAGTCGGTCACCTCGAGGACGAGCGTGTCGGCCGACCAGTAGTATTTCCCCTCCCAGAGGTTCGGGTCCTCGCAGCCGGGCGTGTCGAGGCATGAGGGATCGCAGGCACCGCCACCGCAATAGGCCATGACGGCGACGATCGTGTCCCGGTCGCCGGTCGCCGCCCCGCAGGGGGCCGATATCGAGACGTACTGATGAAGGAAGTAGCCCGGCTCGAGGAGGATGCAGTCGCCGAGGGACGGGTCGCCCCCGATCGTCCAGTTGCCGGTATCGGTCACGTGGACGCAGAAGGTGTCCGCGTCGTCGCAGGAGGATAAGATGGCGAAGTTGCACGGGGCGAGGTAGAGGGTGATCGTTTCGCCGGGGGCGACGGTGCGGTCGGCCCCGAACCCCACATAGAAGGCGGGGTCCCCCTCGCGGCTGCACACCGCCCCGGCCGGCGCCGCGAGCGGGCCGGCGAGGAGGGCGAGCGCGAGCGCCGTCCGGATCGTTCCCCTCCATGCGGAATCCATGACCGCCTCGATCTCTCGTTTCGGGGTGCGGCAGTAGTATAGCACACTGTGCGGGGAATTTCACGGGGCGATCAGGGCGATCGGACCAAACGGGGCGATCGGGGCGATCAAAACGACGGGCGGCGGCAAGCGGCGAGCTGGGCGCCCCTCACCCCCAGCTCCGCCAGATGAAGATGCCGAGGACGACGAGCGAGAGGGCGAGCTTCACGAAGAAGGCGGCGAGCTTGCCGACGAAGGCGGCGAAGCCGGTCTTCATCGCCTCGTCCATCGAGTTGTAGTACGCGTACTCGAGGGCGACGGCGCCGAGGAAGGCGCCGGCGAGGGCGCCGAGCACCGTGCCCACGAAGGGCAGCGCCGCCGAGCCCACGATCGCCCCCACGAGCCCGCCGATGAAGGCGCCGAGCACCCCCCACTTCGAGGCCCCCTTCTTCGCCACGTAGACGACGCCGAGGAGCGATTCGACGATCTCGCCGACCGTGAGAAGCCCCGCCATCACGATGAGGAGCGGCCAGCCGACCGTCGAGAACCCCGTCGCGATGTCCCAGATGACGATCCCGGCGAAGGCGACCCACCCGCCGGGCACGCCGGCGAAGATCAGCACGTCCAGGGCGAAGAGCAGGAGATAGAAGAGGACGAGCCCCGTGTGCTGGAGGATCGAGAGGAAGATGTCCATGGCCTGTGGCCTCCGTTCGATCGCGGGCCGCCCCGCGGCCGGTCCGCCGGCCGGCGCGCCGCACGGCCGCGCGCGCCCCCCGGCGGCCGCGCCGGCGGGAGAGAAAAACGGGACGGAAGCCGTCGCCTCCGCCCCGTCATGGATTCCGTCACACCCGCCCCGAGGCGCCTACTTCTTCTGCTTCTTCAGGCGCCCGGCGATGCGGTTCTGCCACTCGATGAGCACCGGGCTTGCCACGAAGATCGACGAGTAGGTGCCGACCACCACGCCGATCAGGAGCGCGAAGGCGAAGTCGTGGATGACCTCCCCGCCCATGAAGAAGAGGAAGAGCACCACGATGAGCGTGGTGAGCGAGGTGATCACCGTCCTGCTCAGCGACTCGTTGATCGAGATGTTGATCATGTTCTCGTAGGATTCGCGGCGGCGGAGGCCGAAGTTCTCGCGGATCCGGTCGAAGACGACGATCGTATCGTTCAGCGAGTACCCCACGATCGTGAGGAAGGCGGCGACGACGACCATCGAGATCTCCTTGTCGAGCAGGGAGAAGATCCCGAGGGTGATGACGACGTCGTGGATCAGGGCGAGGATCGCGCCGATGGCGAACTTGAACTCGAACCGCCAGGTGATGTAGATCAGGATTCCGAACAAGGAGATGATGATCGCCGCCCAGGTGCGGTTCTGGAGCTCCTCGCCCACCTTCGGGCCCACCGTCTCGGTGCGCTCGAAGGAGACCTCCTGGCCGGGGAAGGCCGCCACGAGGGCCGCCTTGAGCTGCTCGGCCGCCTTCGCCTCGATCCCGAGGAAGGGCAGGCGGAAGGCGATGCGCGTCTCCGTCTCGGCCGCGGCGGTGATGATGCCCACGCCGGCCGCCTTGACGGCCGACTCGAGCCCGCCGAGCTCCGGCAGGGAGTCGGCCTCCACGATGACGAGGTTGCCTCCCTCGAAATGCTCCGAGGCGTCGGGGGCGAGCTCGCGCTCCTCGACGACGCGCCAGTTCAGCCCCGGGGCGACCGTCTCGAGCGCGTCCATGAGGTTCGCCGAGGCGCGCCCGGCCTCCTCGAGCTTCTCGATCGTGATGAGGTAGTCGTTCGGCCCGCCGAAGTTCTGGATGTGGCTCCCCTCGAACCCGGCCCGCTCGACGACGTCGCGCACCTCGCCGACCGGCACGGCCTCCTTGAAGCTCACCTGCACGAGCGTGCCGCCCATGAAGTCGATGCTGAGGTCGGGGCCGCCCTTGATCGCGAGCGAGACGAGCCCCGCCACGATCAGGACCCCCGAGATGATGAACGCCCGGTTCCGGAAGCTCGCGAAATTGATGTGCGTCTCGCCGAAGAACTTCATGTCAGCTCCTTGTATATGACCCCGTCAGATACTCAGCTTCTTCACGCGTCCGCTCCTCGTCCAGAGATCGAAGATCATGCGGCTGAAGACGAGTGCGGTGAACATCGACGCGATGATACCGATGCTGAGTGTCGTCGCGAACCCCTTGATCGCGCCCGTGCCGAACTGCCAGAGGACGACCGCCGTGATCAGGGTCGTCAGGTTGGCGTCGAGAATCGTGGTGAAGGCCCGGTCGTACCCGGCGTCGACCGCCGAGCGGATCGTCTTGGCCTTGCGCAACTCCTCGCGTATGCGCTCGAAGATGAGCACGTTCGCGTCGATCGCCATGCCGATCGTCAGGATGATCCCGGCGATCCCCGGCAGGGTCAGCGCCGCGCCCAGGTAGGCGAGCAGGCCGCAGAGGATGATCAGGTTGAACAGGAGCGCCAGCGACGCGATGCCGCCGGAGATCTTGTAGTAGACGAGCATGAAGAGCACGACGAGGACGAGGCCGAAGATGGCGGCCCGGACCCCCATGCGGATCGAGTCGGCGCCGAGGCTCGGGCCGACGGTGCGTTCCTCGACGACGTTCAGGTCCACCGGCAGGGCGCCGGCGCGCAGGATGATCGAGAGGTCGCGCGCCTCGGCATCGGTGAAGTTGCCCTCGATGTAGCCCTGTCCGTCGGGGATCTTGACCCGGATGATCGGGTAGGAGCGGATCTTGCCGTCGAGGATGATCGCCGTGAACCGCCCGGTGTTCTCGCCCGTGAAGCGGGAGAACTCGCGCGCGCCCCGGCGGTTGAACCGGAAGTTCACGATGAGCTGCGTCGGCGAGCTCGGGTTGGGGCTCGTCGAGGCGTTGACGAGGTTCTTGCCCGAGACGCCCTCCTCGGTGGAGACGAGGAAGAGGAACTTGCCGCGCCCGCCCTCGGGGATGTTGATCCATTCGTCGTACCAGATGAACCGGGAGTCGCCGGGAATCGCGTCGGCCGCCTCGGGGCTCGCCAGAAGCCGCCGGACGGCGGGGATGTCGCCCTCGGCCACGAGGAGCCAGTCGCGGTAGACGCTCGTGATGAGCGATGTGAACGGCTTGTCGCGGTCGACCGTCTGGAGCGGCACGTTCATCGACGGCGTCTCCACGGGCGATCCGGTGAGAAGCGTGTCGAGCGACGGGGCCGCGGCGACGTCGGCGACCGCGGCCGTGTCGGGCACGACGCCGATTTCGGTCTCGAGGTCGGCCGTCTCGACGAGCGAGTCCGCCGGGATGCCCCTGAGGATGCGGTCCATCTTGTTGAGGACGGCGGCCAGCTCCTGCTGCTGGCGGATCAGCCGCCACTCGAGCATCGCCGTCTGGCCGATGAGCCGCCGCGCGCGGTCGGGATCCTGGAGACCGGGCAGCTGGACGATGATCCGCTTCTGCCCCTCGCGCTGGACGATCGGCTCGGCGACGCCGAACTGGTCGACGCGGTTCACGATGATCTCTCGCGCCCGGTCGACGACGTCGATCTTCTCGCTGTCCTTGAGCTTGGAGTCGTCCACCTCGAGGGCGAGGTACATCCCGCCGCTCAGGTCGAGCCCGAGCTTGATCGCCTGCTTCATCAGCCGGTCGTAGCCCTCGACGTCCTCGACCGACCTGCGCGCACGCTCTTCCGGGCTCATCGTGGCGATCCGTATCGTCGGGATCAGGAAGTACAACGACCCGAGCAGCACCACCAGGGTGATGATCACCTTGAAACGCAGTCCTCTACTCACGCGGTTCCTCGCTTTTTTGATAACGCTCTGTCGTGCACGTTCCGCCCCGGAGCTGGCCGCCCGGGGCGTATGGTCCCCCGGCGCCGCGCCCCGTGACAATCTCTCCGGGCGGCGCGGGCGATTCGCCTCGCGTGTGCCTCTCGCGGGAGTCCGCCGAACGGCGGGCACACCTCTCCCTCGTAGAAACTGTAAAGTATAATGAATTTGCCCGTTCAGTCAATGAAAATACCTCGGCCCGGTTGAAGGAAGCCGCCCGGCGGGGGTTGCGTCCCCCGGGGCGGCGCGCTTGCCCGCGGCGCCGGCGGCCGCGCCGCCCGCACGGACCGCCGGATCCGCGCCGGCGCCGGCATCACCGCCCGGCGGCGCCTGAAATCCCTTTACTTCGTCGAATATTCACCCGAGGATGCCGGTATTCCACGGTGGAGACCACGCCGCGAGGGACGAACAGACGAAAGGGCTGACCGTGCAGACGAAAGGACAGGTCGTGAACGGACTCAAGTACACGTGTCCGAAATGCGGGAACACCGGCTACGACGTGGACGAGTTCCGCGCCACCGGCGGGTTCCTGACGAAGATCTTCGACATCCAGAGCAAGCGGTTCACCACGGTGAGCTGCTCGCGGTGCCGGTACACCGAGATCTACCGCGCCGACAGCTCCATGCTCGGCAACATCTTCGACTTCTTCACCGACTAGGAGGGGCACGGATGATCCGATCGCGCCTCGCCGCGGGGGCCCTCGTCGTCCTCGCCTTCTCCGCACTGCTTGCCGCCCTCCCGCCGGCCATCGGCCGGGGAGGCGCCCTCGCCGTCGAGACCGACGCCGTCCTCGAGACGGCGGCCGTCGCCTTCCTCGACCTCTTCTTCGCGGGCCGCTACGAGGAAGCCGGCGCGCGCTTCGACTCGACGATGACGGCGATGGCGCCGCCGGCGAAGCTCGCCGAAATCGGCGAGGCGCTCCGCGGCCAGCTCGGCGAGTTCCTCGAGCGGGGCGCCGCGCGCACCGAGCGCGGCGACGAATGGACGGCCGTCTTCGTCCGCTGCCGCTTCGAGGCGGCCGCGGTGGAGATGAAGGTCGTCTTCGACGCCGCCTCCAGGATCGCCGGCTTCTTCGTCGTGCCGGCCCAGGCGCACCACGCGTGGACCTGCCCCGCCTACGCCGACACCCTCCGCTTCACCGAACGCGAGGTGACCGTGGGCGCGCCCGGCTGGCCGCTTCCCGGCACGCTGACGGTGCCGGCGGGGCCGGGACCGCATCCGGCCGTCCTCCTCGTCCACGGCTCGGGTCCGAACGACCGCGACGAGACGGTGGGTCACAACCGGCCCTTCCGCGATCTCGCCTGGGGGCTCGCCTCGCGGGGCGTGGCCGTCCTCCGGTACGAGAAGCGCACGCGCGCCCACGCGGCGCGCGTGGCGGAAATGCTCGATTCGCTGACCGTCCGCGAGGAGACCGTCGACGACGCCGTCGCGGCCCTCGCCTCGCTCCGGGCGGAGAAGGAAATCGACACGGCGCGCGTCTTTCTCCTCGGGCACAGCCTCGGCGGCACCCTCGCGCCCCGGATCGCCGCGCGCGACGGAAAGGTAACCGGGATCGTCGTGATGGCGGGGGCGGCCCGCCCGCTCGAGGACCTCATCCTCGACCAGATGACGTGGATCCTCGCCTTCGACGGCGAGACGAGCGAGGCCGACAGGCGCAAGCTCGAGGCGCTCCGGCGTCGGGTGGCCCGCGTCAAGGACCCATCCCTCTCCGCCGACACGCCCCCCGACTCGCTCCCCTTCGGCGTCCATGCCGCCTACTGGCTCGACCTGCGCGGGTACGGCGCGCCCGCGGAGGCGGCCCGGCTCGACCTGCCGATCCTCGTGTTGCAGGGCGACCGCGACTACCAGGTGACCGGGCGGGATGCCGCCCGGTGGGAAGCGGCCCTCGCCGGGCATCCCCTCGCGGCGTTCCGCGGCTTTCCCGGGCTCAATCACCTCTTCATCGCGGGGGAGGGGCCATCGGCGCCGGTGGAGTACGAGACGCCCGGGCACGTCGACGAGGCGGTCATCGAGGAGATCGTCCGCTGGATGGGAATGCGCTGACCGGGCAGGCTCCCGGGGGTCCGTGGCTCCGGGCCGCACGGCCCGGCGGCCCCGGCCGGTGGATCCCGCCGCACGCCGGGACGTCAGCCGGCGTCCGCGGCCGGCGGCGGCCCGCCGATCGCCTCGGCGACGGCCCGCGAGAGGTCGGCGAGGACGTAGGGCTTCTGCACGAACCCGGCCGCGCCGCCTTCGAGGAGCGCCTGGACCCGCCCGTCGATCCCGTATCCGGAGGAGAGCAGGACCGGGGGCGGTTCCTCCATCCCCTTCAGGGCCCGGATGACGGCCTCCCCGTCCATCTCCGGCATCACGAGATCGAGAAGGACGAGATCTATCCCTCCCGGCCGGCCGCGCACCGCGTCGAGGGCCGCCTCGCCGCCGTCGGCCGGGATCGCCTCGTAGCCGAGGTGCTCGATCATCCTGGCCGCCGCCCGCAAAACGACCGCCTCGTCGTCGACGACGAGCACGCGCCCCGTCCCACGCAGGATCTCCTCCTCGGCCTTCTCCGGCTCGCCCGACTCCGCCTCCTCGCGCAGCGGAAAGAAGAGGCGCACCGTCGTGCCCTCGCCGGGCGCGCTCTCCACGGCGATCCCGCCTTCGTGGTTCTTCACGATGCCGTAGACCATCGCGAGCCCCATCCCCGTCTTGCCCTCCGGGCCGCGCGTGGTGAAGAAGGGATCGAAGATCCGCTCGCGCACCTCGGGGGTCATCCCCTCGCCGTCGTCCGAGACGGCGAGGACGAGATGGCGGCCCGTCGAGAGATCGGGATCGGGGGCCACCTCCCCGGCCGCGACGTCGACGACGGAGGTCGAGACGACGAGGCGCCCTCCGCCGGGCATCGCGTCGCGCGCGTTGAGGGCGAGGTTGACGATCACCTGCTCGATCTGCCCGGCATCCCCCGTGATGCAGTGGGGGTCGGCCTCGAGGCGCCGCTCCACGACGATCCGCTTGTCGATCGAGTGCTCGATGATCTGGAGGGCCGAGTAGACGAGCTCGTGCGTGTCGACGCGATCGTCGCGGTACTTGCCGAGGCGCGCGAAGCCGAGGAGCTGGCCGGTGAGCTGCGCGGCGCGCCGCGCGGCCCCCTCGATCACCTCGGCCGCCTGCCCGACCTCCTCGTCGTCTCCCCGGAGTTCCCGGAGCAGCTCGGCATAGCCGAGGATCCCGGTGAGCATGTTGTTGAAATCGTGGGCGATCCCGCCGGCGAGCGTGCCGATCGCATCCATCTTCTGCATCTGGAGGAGCTGCTCCTCCATCACACGTCGCGCGGTGATGTCGCGGGCGATCACCTCGACGCCTCGCGGCTCGTTCCCGTCGAGGATGAGGGAGATGAAGATCTCGAATGAGGCGCGCCGGCCGCCGCGGACCGTCGTCTCGATCTCGAAGGGTTCGATGCACCCGCCCGCCGTCGTCGACACGAACCGCTCCTCGAGAAGATCGTACTGGTCCCTGATGAAGGGAAGCTCGCGGAAGTTCCGCCCGATCGTCTCTTTTCGCGACTCGCCGACCATGGCGAAGGCGGCGTCGTTGGCCTCGAGGACCGTCCCGTCGATCGAAAGGAGGATGATCCCGAGCGGGGAGGTCTCGAAGAGTGTGCGGAATCGCAGCTCGCTCGCCTGCAGCGCCGCCCCGGTCCGCCGGTGCCCGGCGATCTCGGCGGTGAGCTCCGCGTTGCGGATGGTGAGTTCGGCCGTCCGCCGCCGCACCTGCATGCGGAGGAAGAGCGTCACGACGATGAGAACGAGGACGACTGCTGCCAGCACGCGCATCAGCGGCAGCAGCCACCGCGGCATGCCCCCGGGGGGCTCGAACCCGAAATGCCGGTGGACGGCGCGGACGAACACCGACTTCTCGTAGGACTTCATCGCGTCCATGTGCTTCTCGATCTGCTCGAGGAGCACCCTGTCCCCGCCCCGTCTGAACGCGAAGGAGCGCCAGACCGCCCCGCCGATCGCCCGCCCCCCCTCGAGCCCGTAACCGTTGCCGTGCCGCTCGCCGAAGAACTTGCCCGCGAGGGCCGCGTCGACCTCGCCGCGTCGGACGGCCGCGAAGGCTTCGTGCCCATCGCCGTAGGGAACGAGCTCGCACTCGATACCGAGCCGGTCGATCTCCCTCCGCAGGAACGGCACGGCCCAGTGGCCGCGCATGACGGCCACGCGGCGGCCGTCCAGCTCCATCAGCGATTCGAGGAGCTTCGTGTCCTTCACATAGATCCGCGCCCGCTCGCGAGCGAGGAATTCCGAGGGTGCGTCGTACCGTGCCGCGAGCGAATCGCCCCACGCCGGGCCGACGACGAAATCGATCTCTCCGCGATCGAGCCGGGCGAAACACGTGTCGAGGGACCCGATGACGTACTCGAGCTTCCATCCCTCTTTTTCGGCGATGTAGTCGAGGACGTCGACGTAGACGCCCGATACCGAACCGTCCTTGCCGATCGTGACGATCGGCTCGCAGGGATAGACGCCGGCGCGGACCGTCACGTTCGCCGGCGAGACATCGTCCGCCGGCAGACAGAGAAACATGACGGCGCACAGACAACCGATCGCTCGCGTAACCGGCATCGGCACTCGTTTCGTTGCGCGTCGGACCGGCTGATCGGGCATGCCGCCGCGCCGGTCTCACGCGGATTCGAACAGGCGTATTACATTATGTAAATTATTTTGAGAGTCCATGTCAACCGTTGACGCGATCCGCCCTGGACGGGGACCGCTCCGCCGGCGTCGATCTCGTATCCCGAGGAGAAAAGCGCCGGCGCCGCGTCCGCGCAACAATCGGTTCCGGCGGCGACGGCATGCGTGTACAATGACCCCCGGGCAAGCCGGCGGCCGGACCGCCCGGCGAACGACACCCGGCGACGACAGGGAGGACACCGATGACGAGAGCGGAACGCGCAGTTGCGGCCTTCTCCGGCGGCGACTGCTGTTCGGAGGCGGTCTTCACCGCCTTCGCCCCCGAATGCGGCCTCGACGAGGAAACGGCCCGGCGGATCGCGACCGGCTTCTGCGGCGGCGTGGGCCGCCTCGGCGAGGTCTGCGGGGCGTTCAGCGGTGCGTGCATGGCGATCGGCCTCGCCCGGGGACGCTCGGCGGCGGGCGACGAGGAGGCGAAGGAGGAGACGCGCCGCCTCGTGCGCGCATTCGCCGACGCCTTCCGGGAGCGCCACGGCGCCCTGCGCTGCCGTGACCTGCTGGGGCACGACATCGGCGATCCGGCAGGGTACGACCGCATCGTCGGCGAGGGGCTCTTCGAGACGACGTGCCCCGCGCTTGTCGCAGGCGCCGTCGACATCGTCGAGACGCTGCTCGGCATGGCGTGACGATGGGCCGGGCAGGCGCCGCGGAGGTCCGTCCGGCACCTGTCGCCGCGGCCCGCCCGCCGCGTGCAACCTCCGCGCGCCGTCTGCGTAGAGATACCGTATGCGAGCCGACGACGCCCGAACGGGATATAGCGGAAAGGAAGCATGATGCCGAACCGGATGATCAGCCTGGCGATCGCCGCCCTCCTCCTTTTGCCGGGAGCGGCCGGCGCCGTCGACATCGATCTCGGTGACGACGGAAGCGACTGCCACCACTACAGCCTCGATCTCGCCGTGAACGACTGGGGGATCGGGTTCGGCAACTCGCCGCGCCTGCGGGGGATCAGACTGAACTTCCGGGACGAGTGCGTCGAGGAGGTCTACGGCCTCAACATCACGCTCTGGTCGCCGCGGCACGCCGACGACGCGGTGATCCGCGGCCTCTCGATCGGCCTCGCCGCCCCCGCCGCGGGCGAGCTCGGCGGGATCCAGCTGGGGGGCGCCGCGGTGATCGCCGGTTCCTCGCTCTCGGGAATCTCCGTCGGCGGGCTCGCCGTCATCTCCGGGGACCGGACCGCGGGGATCGCCATCGGCGGTCTCGCCACCGTCGCCGGCGAGATGACGGGGCTCTCGATCGGCGGACTGGCCAACGTCTCCGAGGGCCGCGTGACGGGAATCGCCCTCGGCGGACTGGCCAATGTGACCGAAGGCGACATGACGGGGCTCTCGATCGGCGGGCTGGCCAACGTCGCCGAGGGTGATCTGGTGGGAATCACGGCCGGCGGGCTGGCCAACGTCTCCGAGGGCCGCGTGAGGGGAATCGTTCTCGGCGGCCTCGCCAACGTGGCCGAAGGCGACATGAAGGGCCTCTCGATCGGCGGGCTGGCGAACGTCGTCGAGGGGGACATGGCGGGGTTCTCGTTCGGCGGCCTCGCCAACGTCGCCGAGGGCGACATGAAGGGCCTCTCGATCGGCGGACTGGCCAACGTCGCGGACGGCGAGATGCGCGGCCTCTCGATCGGCGGGCTCGCCAACGTCTGCACGCGCTCGATGCGGGGCATCAATATCGCCGGCCTCGCCTGCGTGGCCGAGCGGGATATCGCGGGGATCAGCGTGAGCGCCGGGATGCTCGACGCGATGGACCGGCTCGTCGGGATCTCGTTGGGCGGTATCGGCGTCGTCGGCTGGGACGAGGACGACGGGTTCACCTACGTCGGCATCCGCGCGGCAGAGGCGGGATTCCTCACCCTGCACGGGATCGACATCTCGATCGACGAGCGGATCGTCGGCCTCGCGGCGGCCGGGTTCCATATCGGCGCCGGGGAGATCGGCGGGATCGCCGCGGCGGGGATCCTCACCCGCGCCGACGTGGTGCGCGGCTGTACGACGGCGGCGGTGAACTACGTCGACGAGCTCCAGGTGGGCCTCTCGATCGGCCTCTTCAACTTCGCCGACGAACTCCACGGCGTGCAGCTCGGGCTCATCAACATCGCGAACAACAACCGGCGGTTCAGGGTGATGCCCCTCCTGAACCTCCACTTCGACTGAACGGACGCCGTCAGCGCAGCATGACCGTCTTCACCGTCTTCTCGTAGCCCGGCGCCTCGAAGCGGCAGAAGTAGACGCCGCTCGCCGCCTGCCGCCCGCCGTCGTTCCTGCCGTCCCAGCGCGCCTCGTAGCGTCCCGCCTCCCGCACCTCGTTCACCAGCGTGCGCACGAGCCGCCCGGCCACGTCGTAGATCCTGAGCCGCACGAGCCCCGCCGCCCGGAGCGAGAAGGGGATCGTCGTCACCGGGTTGAAGGGGTTCGGCCAGGCCCGCCCGAGGGCCGTCGCCGGCGGCGGCGCGTCGTCGCCGCCGGTGATGTCGGTGTTGAGATCCTGCCCGAAGAAGGAGAAGGCGTCGCCGACGATCCGGTGACGCACCGGCGGCACGCCCACCTCGGCGTCACGGGTGTACATCATCGAGAAGCCGCAGAGGATCGTCCGGATGTCGTAGCCGCAGTCGTTGACGCCCACCGAGTGGATCCCCGCGTAGCGGGGCACGCCGGCGTAGTCGGGGTAGGCGAGGGAGTATTCGCCGGCCCCCACCGTCTCGAACACGTCGAACCCGTTGATCACCGGGCACCCGCCGAAGACGTAGAAGCTGTCCCCCCACGTCGCGTGCCAGAAGGGATTGCTCCACGAGTCGACCGCTTTGACGAGCGGGCTCGCCGTGCCCCCGTCGACGAACCCGCCGGGGCCGCCGGAAAGCTCGAAGTAGCTGCCCCTCTCGAGCGCCGCGCCGCAGTAGGCGCAGAGGAGCGCGAGGGCCGCCGAGGCGGGATTCGCCTCGAGATCGGCCGCCAGGTCGTCGCCGAGGAGCCAGAGCCCGACGCCGTGATCGGAAAACTCCATCCAGTCGATGAGGGCCTGCGCGTCGTTGCTCTTGTCGCCCCACGGCACCGTGCCGGCGGTGACGACGCCGTCGGAGAGGTTGCCGCCGTCCCAGACGAGGGTCCGGTAGGCCCGGGTGAGATGGAAGTTCCTCGCCCGGCTCCCGGGGCCGTTCGAGACGAGCATGCTCGGCCCGTTGACGTCGTAGCGGTCGGGCTGGTTATCCGCCGGCAGGACGGCGTGGAACGCGGTCTCCCAGTAGTAGTACGGCGCGCCCATCACGAGGCCGCGACCGTGGAAGTCGTTCACGTAGAGGATGTCGCTCGCCAGCGTCGGCAGGCAGGTGACCTCGAACATCCGCTCGCGCCGCCAGTAGCCGGCCCGCGCCCACTCGGGGCAGGTCGTCTCGACGCCGTCATGATCGACCGCCGAGAAGTAGTACTCGATCTGGTAGCCGCGCGTGAAGAGCGAGTCGGCGAGATCGATCGAAAACCGGTCGGCGGCGACGCTGCCGCCCGCGCGCGCGTAGTCGCACTGGAGGACGGTCCACGTGCCGTCGTCGGAGACGTAGCGGCCGCATGAGCCGGCGAGAGCGGGCCCGGCGAGGTCGGGTTTCGGCGACAGGGGATCGCCGATGTACGTGCAGAGGACGTTGCAGTAGACCGTGGGCCAACCGTCGCCGGTCGAGTCGATTCCCCCGCCGGTCGGCGACCAGCAGGAGACGACGGCCGAGTCCCCCGGATCGATCGCGGGATCGCCGGCGGGGCGCAGGTCGAGCGCCGCGTCGATCCGCACCCAGCTCTCGAGGTTGAACTCCTCGCCGGGGAAGTTGTCCTGGAAGAGATCGACGTCGCGGTACGACCACTGCGGTCCCGACGTGCCGTAGCGGACGATCTCGACGTTGTCGTACCACGGGGCCGGAGTGTGATCGGAACAGCTGCCGTACTGCGGATACCACCAGGCGCACATGTCGACGACGCCGAGCATCACCTGGATCGTGTCGCACGCGGCGAGGTCGACGAAGGTGGAGAGGTCGCGGGTGGCCCGGTGGTAGCGCGTGTCCCAGTAGAAGTAGACGAAATTGTCCGTCTTCCAGATTCCCGGGCAGCCGTCGTTGATCTCGCGAACCGCCCAGTGCCAGTAGACGAGGTTGCCCATGGCGGGCGGGAGCCAGTCGTAGCTCATGGCGAGCCCGCCGAGCCCGGCGATCTCTTCGCCGGGGATCGGCGTGTCCTGGTTCTCCCTCCTGTCGGACGAGTACATCGCGAGGTCGATCGGGGGCGAGACGACCCCCTCGTCCTGGCAGGGGGGCTCGATGTTGCCGGGCCCGTAGCAGTACGGCGTATCGAAGAGGCCGGGTATCTCGTCGCTCGGGTAGGGGGCGCCGATGAAGAAGACGATCTGCGTTCCGAAATTGTCGTAGCAGGGATCGTCATCGTAGAAGAGATTGCTGTACAGGCCGCCGTAGGTGCCGAACGGAGGCTGGACGTCGCCGTGCCAGGGACCGACGCTCGTCGCCCCGTCGGGGGCCGACTCGAAGTCCTCGTAGAAGGACTGCCCCTCGAAGTCGGAGACGGTGATCGAGTCGATATGCGCGGCGCCTCGCGTCGGCCAGAGTCCGTCCTGGTCGCTCCAGGCGCCGTCGGAGGTGAAGCGGAAGCGGAGCTTCGTGCCGCAGCGGCCGGGGAAGAAGGTGGCGCTCGCCACCGTGTCGACCGAGCCGGAGAAGCTCAGGGCCTCCTCCCAGGTTCCGTTCCCGCCGTCGTACTCGAGGGCGAGCCGGTCGATGCCCGGCTCGGTGTCGACGACGGCCCGGAACGAGACCGTCACCTCGCCGAAGTACTTGTAGGGGCTCCACATCGAGAAGGCCTGGTCCCAGTTGTTGCCGTACCCCGGCGCGCTCACCCACGAGCAGGTGTAGGCGTCGTTTCCCGGCGCCACCCCGCACCAGAGGGACTTCGTTCCCTCGAGGGGGCCGGGGAGGCCGGCGAGTTCCGGCTCGAGGTAGTCCTCGACGTGCCAGAAGGTGTCAACCTGCGCGGAAAAGTCGACCTGCGTCCAGCCCTGCCAGTCCATCGGCTCGAAGTCGAAATATACGAGGACGTACTCGGTGCGCGTCATCGCCGTCTCGAGCGGCGGCAGCCCCTCCTCCCAACCGGGAATCGCGGCGTAGTCGATCTCCTCCTCGTAGACCGGCCGGTAGGGCAGCGGGCGCCGGATCGTCTCGCGTCCCGACGCGCCCGCGGCGAGCAGGGTCAGCGTGCAGACGGCGAGCGCAGCGATTGCTCGTCTCATACGGTCCCCCTTGTGTGCGCACCCCCCCCTCGCACCGGAGCGACAGGGGACGCCCGCGTGATGGGTCTCCTCCTCGTCTCCGTGGGACGACCCGCGTTGGACGATTTCCCCGGGGGAATCGTCAGCGCAGCAAGACCGTCTTCACCGTCTTCTCGTAGCCCGGCGCCTCGAAGCGGCAGAAGTAGACGCCGCTCGCCGCATCGCGCCCGCCGGCGTTCCGCCCGTCCCAGCGCGCCTCGTACGTGCCGGCGGGACGCACCTCGTCGACCAGGGTGCGCACGAGCCGCCCGGCGGCGTCGTAGATCCTGAGGCGCGCCCGTCCCCGCTCGTGGAGCGAGAAGGAAATCGTCGTCACCGGGTTGAAGGGGTTCGGCCAGGCCCGGCCGAGGGTCGTCGCCGGCGGCGGTGCATCGTCGTCGCCGGTGATGTCGGCGGGGCTGTCGCCCGCGTTGAGCCAGCCGCGCATGACGTCTCGGTAGACGATCGTGCGCATCATCGGGCTCCCCCCCTCGATCTCGCGCAGGAACATCCAGCTGAAGCCGAACCACATCGTGCGGACCGTCGCCCCCCGCGAGTTGACCCGCTCCGCGCGGATCCCGGCGGCGTGGATCGCGCCGCCATGCTCGGGGTAGTCGAAGGAGGCGAGCCCCGGTCCCGTCGGCTCGAGGACGTCGAAATCGTTCAGGATCGGGCAGCCCCCGAAGCAGTAGACGCTGTCCCGCCACGTCGTATGCCAGAGGGGGTTGAACGCGTCGTCGGTCCCGACGATCTCCGGCACGACGACGCCGCCCCCCTCGAGCCCGCCGGTGAGGTCGAAGTAGCTGTCGCCCGCGAGCGAGACGCCGCACCAGTCGGCGAGGAGCTCGGCGGCGACGGGCGACGGGGAATTGGAAAGATCGTATGCCGCGTTGTCGCCGAGCACCCAGAGGCCGGCGTAATCGTCGGCGACGTTGTCGAGGAAGCCGACGAGGAGCCCGGCGTCGTCGCTCTTCTCGCTGTCCATCGTGCCGTCGCAGATGACACCGTCCGACAGGATGCCCCCGTCCCAGACGATCGCCCGGTAGGCGGCGAGGAGATGCGCCAGCCGCGCGCGCGAGGCGAGGCTGTTGCCGACGAGGGACGACGGGGAGTTCACGTCGTAGCGGTCGGGGAAGGTCTCCTCGGACATCGCGGCGAAGGTGTCGTCGAAAAAGTCCTCGACGACGCCCGCCCGCGAGCCGATGCCATGGAAGTCGTCGACGTAGAGGATGTCGGTGGTCAGCGTGGGCAGGCAGGTGAACTCGAAGAACGGGGAACACTTCGGGTAGCGGCTCGCCGCAAGATCCTCCGCATCGGCCGGGAGGGTCGTCGTCTCCCCCGCCCGGTCCGTGGCCGAGAAGTAGTACTCCACCAGGTAGCCGCGGGTGAAGAGCGAATCGTTCAGGTCGATCGCGTACCGGCCGGGGACGACGTTCCAGTTGCCCGTTCTGGCGAAGTCGCACTGGAGCACGGTCCACGCGCCGTTGTCGGAAACGTAGCGCCCGTACGAGCCGGCGAGCAACGGCCCGGCGAGGGCGGGTTTCGGAGAGAGCGGATCGCCGACGTACGCGCACCTCACGTGGCAGTAGACGGCCGGCCAGCCGTCTCCCGTCGTGTCGATCCCCCCGCCGAGAGGCGAGTCGCAGGTGACGACGGCCGTGTCGCCCGGATCGACAACGGGATCGTCGCAGGGCCGCATGTCGTTCGCCGCGTCGGCGCGCACCCAGCCTTCCAGGTCGTCCGTGCCGGGGAAGTTGTCCTGGAAGAGATCCAGGTCGCGCCAGCTCCACTGGGGGCCGCGCCGGGTGTACCGGACGAGCCGCACGTTGTCGTAGTAGGGCGAGGTGGTGTGCTCGGCGCAATTGCCGTAGACCAGGTACCACGAGGCGCACATGTCCAGCGCTTCGAGGATCACCTGGACCGTGTCGGCGTCGCCGACGAGGCCGCCGACCTCGAAGACGGCGTGCTGGACGCTGCGATCGGAGCCCCCGTAGCCGAATCCGAAGTCCTCCCAGGGGCGGGGACACCCGTTCTCGACGGCGCGGATCATCCAGTTGGCGAAGACGAGGTTGCCGTAGGGCAGGTCCTTGTACCAGTCGAACTCGAGGCGGAGTCCGCCCATCCACGCGAGCTCGCCCGCGGGGATCGCCGCGTCCTGCGTCCCGCCGCCCGCGGAGGAATATCGCGTGATGTCGATCGGCGGTGAGACGATCCCCTCCTGCTGGCAGGGGGTCTCGATCCCGCCCCCGCCCGCGCAGAAGGGGGTGTCGAAGAGACCGGGGAACTCGTCGCTCGGCACGCCGGAACCGACGAAGAAGACGACCTGCCGCGAGAGGTTGTCGCTGCAGGGGTCGGCGTCCTGGAGATTCGCCACGAGACCCGAGTACGTCCCGAAGGGCTCCTTGACGTCGGCCCGCCAGAAGCCGTCGGGGAGCGCGCCGTCGGCGTATCCCTCGAAGTCCTCGTAGTGGACGAGTTCGTCGTCGTCCCACACGGAGATGCTGTCGATGTGGGCGGCGCCGTCCGTGTCCCAGAGCCCGTCCTGGTCGCTCCAGGCGCCGTCGGAGGTGAAGCGGAAGCGGAGCTTCGTGGCCGCGAGCGGCACGGGCACGGCGAGCGTGACCGACGGCAGCGCCTGCTCGCCGTCCCAGCCTTCGATCTCCTCCCACACGCCGAGCCCGGCGTCGTACTCGAGGGCGAGCCGTTCGAAGCCCTCCTCGCAGTCGACCGCGCCCGTGAAGGAGATCCACACGGGGCCGTCCACGAAGAACTTGTCCGACACGAGCCGCTGGTCCCACCCGTTGCCGTAGCCGGGGGCGGCGGCCCAGCCGCAGGTGTACTCGTCGGCGCCTCCGATGGCGCCGCACCACGCCGACTTCTCCCCCTGGAGCGGGCCGGGGAACCCGGCGAGGGCCGGCTCGAGGTAGTCCTCGACGTGCCAGAAGGTGTCGGGCTGCGCCGTGCCGTCGACGCGCGTCCACCCCTGCCAGCCGCTCTCGAAATCGAAGAAGACGTTCGTGTACTCCCGGTACCACGCGCCGAGCGCCGGGCGATCGGCCGCCGCGGCGTCGGAAACAGCCATCCCGGCGAAGGCGTCGGGCGGGATGTACCGGACGATCCGGCGCGTCTCCGGGGCGGCTTCGCGCGCCGGCGCGGGGCCGGTCGTTGCGAGGAGCAGGCAGCATGATACGATCAGGGTGACGGTGAGCCTCATCGCGATCCCCCTCCACGGGCGAAGCCCCGCATGCCGCGGCTTGCCGGCCGGAACGGACGGATCCTCCTGTAAAAAACGAATGTGCACGGGAGTGAGAAGAGGGCAGGGGGTGGGGACCGGCCGGCGGCACGGGCCGCCGGCCGGACGCCGCGCCGACGTCGCACACCGGTGCAGACATCCAGCCGCTACCGCACTATTGTAGCACCGATGGGTGGAATGTGCAACCATTCCATTGTCGATCAACGGATTAGGAACGATTCGCGGCGCTGTGCCGCACGGGTCCTTCCCTCGTCTCCCCTCTGTCCGTCCGGGGCGCGTGCAGCCCGGCGCTTTGGCCTTGACAGAACAGGCCGGCGGCCCTTTCATTGTGTACACGGGAGAAAGGAGAGCAGCGATGAACAGGGACGAACTGAAGCGGATGACGAAGGACGAGCTCGTCGCCCTCGCGCGCCGGCGCGGTCTCGGGGGGACCGCGCGGATGCGCAAGGACGCCCTCGTCGAGATGCTCGCCGGCGCGAAGGCGGCGGCGAAGCCGAAACAGGCCGCGGCAACGGGGAAGGCGGCGCCCGCGACACCGGCGGAAAAGAAGGCCGCTGCGGCGAAGAAGAAGCCAGGCGGGGCGAAGGCGGCGCCGAAGAAGGCCGCCGCGAAGAAAACCGCGGCGACGAAGGCGGCCGCGAGGAAGGCCGCGCCGAAACGCGCGACCGTCGCGAAGCGGAAGCGGGCGGCGAAGCCCGCCGCGCGCGAGGCGGAACCCGGCCGCCGGACGATCCGCGAGAAAGCCGTGGCGAGCAAGTACTACCTCGGCGCCGAGGAGCGCGCGATGCCCCCCGTCGAGGCCACGCGCGTACCCGAGACGTACGGGAGCACGCGGATCGTCGCGATGGTCCGCGACCCCCACTGGCTCTTCGCCTACTGGGAGATCGCCCCGGCGGCCCTCGCCGAGGCGGAGACGCGCTTCGGCGACGACCGGCCGCGGTGCCGCATGATCCTGCGCGTTTTCGACCGGGGCCCCGGCCCGACGACCCACGCCGACGTCGAGCTTGCCGGCGGGGCGCGCAACTGGTACCTCAACGTCGATCCCGGCCGGCACTACCGGATCGCGATCGGCCTCCTCGGCCCGGACGGCCGTTTCGAGGAGATCGCGATCTCCGGCGACATCGAGACGCCGCGCGCCGGCGTGAGCGACGTCGTCGACGACCGCTGGATGGTCCCCGACGAGGAGTTCCGGCGCATCGTCGCCGCCTCCGGCGGCTTCGACGCGGCCCGCCCCGGCGCCTCCGGCGAGATGCGCGAGCAGATCGAGCGCCGCCTCCTCGAGCAGATGGGATCGGGGGCCGTCTCGAGCCTCGGCAGCGGCGCCATGCCCGGACCCGCAAGGAAACGCGCCTTCCGGCTGTGGGTGGCCACCGAGCTGATCCTCTACGGGGCCACCGAGCCCGACGCCCGCGTCACGGTGCAGGGCGAGGAGATCGCCCTCCGCGGCGACGGCACCTTCTCGCTGCGCTTCGCCCTTCCCGACGGCGCGATCGACCTTCCCGTCGTCGCCACATCCGGCGACGGCGTCGAGGAGCGCGCGATCGACACGGCGGTCCGCAAGAAGTCGAAGGAGAAAGCGCCGGTGATCCGATGAAGAGGGACCCGAAGGGCTACCTGTCGATGGTGCTGCACACGCACCTGCCCTACGTGCGGCATCCCGAGTACGAGGAGTTCCTCGAGGAGGACTGGTTCTTCGAGGCGATGACGGAGACCTACATCCCCATCGTCGAGGCCTTCGACCGCCTCGTCGAGGAGGGCGTCGACTTCCGCGTGACGATGTCGCTCACGCCGACCCTCCTCTCGATGATGAGCGACCCGCTCCTCCAGTACCGCTACCTGCGCCATCTCAACAAGCTCATCGACCTCGCCGCCAGGGAGATTGAGCGGACCCGCTGGATGCCCGAGTTCCACGAGCTGGCGCTGATGTACCACTGGAAGCTGACGCGCGCGCGGCAGATCTACCTCGAGCGCTACAACAGCCGGATCGTCCCGGCCTTCCGCCGCTTCCAGGATCTCGGCGTGGTCGAGGTGATCACCTGCGGCGCCACGCACGGCTTCCTCCCGCTCATGCCCAACCGGACGGCGGCCCGCGCGCAGGTGCTGATCGCCGCCGACCACTACGAGAAGCACTTCGGCCGCCGCCCGCGCGGGATCTGGCTCCCCGAGTGCGGCTACGCCCCCGGCGTGGACGAGATCCTCAAGGAGGCGGGGATCCGCTACTTCTTCACCGACACGCACGGGATCCTCTTCGGCTCGCCTCGCCCGCGCTACGGCGTGTTCGCCCCGGTCTGGTGCCCGTCGGCCGTCGCCGCCTTCGGCCGCGACATGGAATCCTCCAAGCAGGTCTGGAGCGCGCACGAGGGCTACCCCGGCGACTACGAGTACCGCGAGTTCTACCGCGACGTGGGCTTCGATCTCGACTACGACTACATCCGGCCCTACCTCCATCCAGACGGCAACCGGATCAACCTCGGGATCAAGTACTACCGGATCACCGGCCCCGGCGAGGGCAAGGCGCCCTACCGGCCCGCCTACGCCCGCGAGAAGGCCGCGATGCACGCGGGGAACTTCATGTTCAACCGCGAGAAGCAGGTGGAGTGGCTGAACGGCCTCCTCGGCGTCCGGCCGATCGTCGTCTCCCCCTACGACGCCGAGCTCTTCGGGCACTGGTGGTACGAGGGGCCCGAGTGGCTCGAGTTCCTCTTCCGCAAGCTCCACTTCGACCAGGAGACGATCGAGCCGATCACGCCGAGCGAGTACCTCGAGCGGCACCCGAAGCTCCAGGTTGTCTCCCCCTCGATGTCCTCGTGGGGACACAAGGGCTACTGCGAGGTCTGGCTCGAGGGAAGCAACGACTGGATCTACCCGCACCTGCACATGGCCGCCGACCGCATGGTCGAGCTGGCCGGCCGCGCCCCCCAGGCGGAGGGGCTCATGCGCCGGGCGCTCAACCAGGCGGCCCGCGAGCTCCTGCTCGCCCAGAGCAGCGACTGGGCCTTCATCATGAAGACGGGGACGATGGTCGAGTACGCCCGCAAGCGCACGATGGATCACGTGGCCCGTTTCAACCGGCTCTACGAGGACATCCTCGGCGGACGCGTCAACGAGGGGTGGCTCGCCGAGGTGGAGACGCGGGACAACATCTTCCCCGACATCGACTACCGGGTCTACCGGGAGGCGTAGGCCGATGGAGCGCGGCGACGGCAGACGCTTCCTCGTGATCCACGGCCATTTCTACCAGCCGCCGCGGGAGAACCCGTGGACCGAGCGGATCGACCGCCAGGAGGGGGCCGCGCCCTGGCAAGACTGGAACGAAAAGATCGCAGCCGAGTGCTACGAGCCGAACACCGTCTCGCGCCGTCTCGACGGCTACGGCCGGATCACCTCCATCGTGGACAACTACCGCCGCATCTCCTTCAACTTCGGCCCGACGCTTTTCTCGTGGATCGAGGCGAACCACCCCGACCTCCTCCGGCGGATCGCCGAGGCGGACCGGGCGAGCGCGGAGGCGAACGGCGGGCACGGCAACGCGATCGCGCAGGCATGGGGACACGTCATCATGCCCCTCGCCTGCCGGCGCGACCAGGAGACGCAGCTCCGCTGGGGCGTCCGCGACTTCGAGCGCCGCTTCGGCCGCTCTCCCGAGGGGATCTGGCTTCCCGAGACGGCGATCAACGATACGACCCTCGAACTCGTCGCCGCACACGGTTTCCGCTTCGTCGTCCTCTCCCCCTACCAGGCGCTGTCGATCCGCCCCCTCGGGCGCGGCGGCCGATGGAAGGAGGTTGCCGACGGATCGATCCCCACGGGGCGGGCCTACCGCTGCTTCGCCGGCGGAACGCGGCGCGGGCCCTCGGTCGACGTCTTCTTCTACGACGCGCCGCTCGCCACCGACGTGAGCTTCAACCACCTCCTGCGCAACGGCGACCGCTTCGCCGACGCCGTCGACGCCGCCTACGCGCGTACGGGCGGCGACCTCGTCGTCGTCGCCACCGACGGCGAGGTCTACGGCCACCACGAGCCCTTCGCCGATATGGCCCTCTCCTACCTCGTCGAGCATGCCGCCGCCGAGCGCGGGATCGAGCTGGTCAACTTCGGCCGCTACCTCGACGAGCACGAGACCGCCTGGGAGGTGCGTCTCAAGCCGGGGCGCGACGGCGAGGGGACGGCGTGGTCCTGCTCGCACGGCGTCGGGCGCTGGAAGGAGGATTGCGGCTGCAACACCGGGGCATCCCCCGGCTGGAACCAGCGGTGGCGCGCGCCGCTGCGCCGGGGTCTCGACCGGCTCCGCGATTTCCTCGGCGGCATCTTCTCCTCCGAGGCAGCCGGGCTCCTCGCCGATCCGTGGCAGGCCCGCGACGAGTACATCGATCTCCTCCTCGACCGGTCGCCGGAACACGCGGCGCGCTTCGTCGACGAGCGCGCCGTGCGCCCGCTGAACGACGACGAGCGTTCGCGCGCCCTCGCGCTGCTCGAGATGCAGCGGCACGCGATGCTGATGTTCACCTCGTGCGGATGGTTCTTCAACGACATCTCGGGGATCGAGACGATCCAGATCCTGCGCTACGCGGCCCGCGCGATCGAGCTGGCCGGCGAGCGGCACCGCGAGCATCTCGAGGCGGTCCTCCTCGACGAGCTGGCCCGTGCGCAGAGCAACGTGTCGCGCGCGGGGACGGGTGCCGACGTCTACCGCAGGGCGCGCGACGGGGCCCGCGTGGGCGCGGCCGACGTCGTCGGGCATCACGCGATCCTCGCCGACCTCTTCGGTTTAAACGAGGCGAGTCGCCTCTTCAACCACGACATCCTCCCGATCGACACGTCCGCGCAGGCCGTCGGCGATGACCGCCTCGTGGCCGGAACGGTCGAGCTCCGCTCGTCGATCACGCTCGAGCGGAGCCGATGGGCGTACCTCCTGCTCGCCGAGTCTCTCCCGTCCATCGAATGCCGGCTCCGGCTTCTCCAGGACGGCGAGGAGACGCCGGCGGCGGCGACGATCCTCGGGGAAACGGCGCCGGCGGCGGGCGGATCGCCGCGGGCGGCCCTCGACGCCTTCGGCGGCCGGCGATTCCTTCTGCGCCACCTCTCCGCGGAAGAGCGCCTGCGCGCCCTCCGCCACCTGACCCGCCGCCGCATGGACGTCCTCGTGGAACGGTTCGCCGGCGTCTACGAGGAGAACCGCGACCTGCTGCGGCTGCTTCACCGCGCATCGATCGAGCCGCCCGACTCCCTGCTCGCCACGTCGCGCGCCGTCCTCTCCTCGCAACTCGCCGGCGCCCTCGCCTCCTGGGACCGCTCGCTCAGCCCGGCCGGTCTCGACACCGTCGCCGCGATCGCCGGGGAGGCGGCCGACTGCGGCATCCCGCTCGACCTCTCCCCCGCCGCCGACCGCGTGAGCGAGCTCGTCGCCGAAACGATCCGCTCGCTCGGCGACGGCCGCGGCGGCGTCGCGGCGCTCCGCTCTTTCCTCGCCGCGGGGGACACGATCGGCCTCGTGCTCGACGACCGCGGCATCCAGAACGCGCTGTACCCCCTCATCGAGGAATTCCGCGAGCGCCTCGCGACGGCGTCGCTTGCCGGAGAGGCTGACCTGGCCGCCGCCGCCGATCTCCTCGCCATCGCCGAGCGTTTCAACTTCGACGTCGACGCAATGCGGGAACGGCTTGGGTAACCCGCCGGCCTCGTTGTATACTCTCTTTCGCCGGCCGCCGCAGCGGCCGCGGGAGGAGCGATGGACAGGAACGAGGCCACCGGGCGCATCGAGGCCCTGCGCAAAAAGATCCGCGAGCACGACCGCCGGTACTACGTCGACGCCGCGCCGACGATCGCCGATGCCGCCTACGACGCGCTCCGCCGCGAGCTCGCCCGGCTCGAGGAGGCATTCCCCGATCTCGTCACCCCCGATTCCCCCACGCAACGCGTCGGCGCGCCGCCCCGGAGCGAGCTGCCGAAGGTCGAGCACCTGCGGGCGATGTTGAGCCTCGAATCGGTCGTCGACACGGAGGAGGCGCGCGAGTTCGACCGCCGCGTACTGCGCGGCCTCGGCCGCGAGCGCGTCGACTATGTCGCCGAGCCGAAGTTCGACGGCCTCTCACTCGAGCTCGTCTACGAGCAGGGGCTGCTCGCGCGAGCCGCCACCCGCGGCGACGGCCAGGTCGGCGAGGAGGTCACTCCGAACGCGCGCACGATCGACTCGGTGCCGCTCCAGCTCGCCGGGGGCGCGCCGCCCCGACTCGCCGTCCGCGGCGAGGCGCTCATGCAGCTCGCCGACTTCCGCCGTCTCAACCGGCGAATGACCGAGCTCGGGCAGAACGCCTTCGCCAACCCGCGCAACGCCGCCGCCGGCTCGATCCGGCAGCTCGACTCGCGGATCACGGCCGAGCGCCCCCTCACCTTCTTCGCCTACGGGATCATGCTCATCTCGGGCGCGCCGGCGCCGGCCACGCACGCGGCCGAGCTCGATCTCCTCGCCACCTGGGGCTTCCGCGTGGACGAGCGCCGTCGCCGCTGCCCGTCGATCGAGGAGGCGATCGCCTTCCACGCCGAGCTGGCCGCGACGCGGGACGATCTCCCCTTCGAGATCGACGGCGTCGTCGTCAGCGTCGACGAGCGGGCGGCCCGCGAGGCGCTCGGCGAGCGCTCCCGCTCGCCCCGCTGGTCGATCGCCCTGAAGTTCGAGCCGCGCAAGGAGGTGACGACGGTCGAGGAGATCGTCGTGCAGGTGGGGCGCACGGGCAAGCTCACCCCGGTGGCCCTGCTGCGCCCGGTGGACGTGAGCGGCGTGACGGTGAGCCGCGCCACGCTCCACAACGCCGGCGAGGTGACGCGAAAGGACGTGCGGGCGGGAGACACGGTGCGTATCCAGCGCGCCGGCGACGTCATCCCCGCCGTCGTCGAGCGCATCCCGCGCGAGGGGGAGACGCGCGCCGAGCCTTTCCTCATGCCGGCGAGCTGCCCCGCCTGCGGCGCGGCGGTGGAAAAGGAGGGCGCGCTCCATTTCTGCCCGAACGGGCTCGCCTGCCCAGCGCAGCTCCGCCGCGGCATCGAGCACTTCGTCTCGCGCGGCGCCCTGGACGTGACGGGGCTCGGCACGAAATCGGTGGGGACGTTCGTCGAGCGCGGCCTCGTCCGCGGCGTCGCCGATCTCTTCCGCCTGCGCCGCGAGGATCTCGTCGAGCTCGAGGGGTTCGGGGACACCTCCGCCGACAGCCTCCTCGCCGCCCTCGAGAAGGCGAAGCGGATCCCCCTCGACCGCTTCCTCTACGCGCTGGGGATCAGGAATGTCGGCGAGCACGTCGCCCGGCTCCTCGCCGCCCGCTTCGGCACGCTCGAGGCGATCGCCGCGGCGGACGAGGAAGCGCTTCTCGCCGTGCGCGAGGTCGGCCCCGAGGTGGCGCGCCGCGTGGTGGAGTTCTTCGGCGCGGTGCGCTCGCGCGGGCTCCTCGACGAGCTAGACGGGCTCGGCGTCGAGGTGCTCGCCGTCGAGCAGACCGACGAACCGGCCCTCCTCGAGGGGAAGACGTTCGTCTTCACCGGATCGCTCGAACGCTACACGCGCGAGGAGGCAGGCCGCATCGTCGAGCAGCTCGGCGGGCGGGCCGCGAAGAGCGTCAGCAAGAAGACCGATTACGTCGTCGCGGGGCCGGGGGCCGGTTCGAAGGCGGAGAAGGCGCGCACGCTCGGCGTGCCGGTGATCTCGGAGGAGGAGTTCGCGGCCCTCGTCGAGGCTACTCCTTGAGCGTGAGCGGTCCGCCGCAGCAGGTGAACTCGCAGGGCTCGGCGGCGCAGTCGCTTCCCTCGCCGCACTCGCTGCACTCGGCGACGACCTCGAGCTCGAGTCCGCAGTCCTCGCAGCGCCAGATCTGGCCCTTCTTCATCTCGTGACATTCCGGCATCGTCTTCCTCCTTGTTCGGGATCTATTCCAGTATAGCGCCGCCGCCCGGGTTCCGTCAACGAAGCCGTTCCTCCCCCGTGTCCCGCTTCACGCCGCCCCAGGTGGCGGGCTGGACGGCGGTCGTATCCCCCGGCCAGCCGGCCAGGGCCGCGGCGAGGCGCCAGAAGGCGCGGGCCTTCTGTTCGCAGCTCTCGAAGGTCGTATGCGACGACTCGTCGCCGACGAACCGGGGATGCTCCACGGGGATCGTGTCCGTGCCGAGGACGTAGTACGAGAAGGACCACGCCCCGGCGAGGGAATCGTACCACCAGCAGTCGAGATCGGCGAAGTCGTAGAGGACGCGGCTCTCCGCGCGGCAGAAGTTCCGGATCGTCTCGTTACAGAGCCACCGGTTGCGCCCCGCCTCGCCGGTGGCCTGCGCGTTCCCCGTCATGTAGACGAAGACGACGCCGGGATGCGTCGCCTCGAGCGCGCTCATCGAGTCGAGATACGCGGCCACCTCCCCAGCATCGTAGTTGTCGAGCTCGGTGCACCACGCGAAAACCGAGACGTCGATCGCCGGCTCGGCGGCGAGCACGGCGCGCGTTTCGGCCATGCCGGCGGCGGTCGCCCAGTAGAGGTCCGGCGTGACGTACGTCTCCGTCGCCTGTCCGTTGAAGATGCACAGCGCGCCTGGCACGGCGGGAAGGGCGTTGTTCTCGTAGGCGTAGCGGAAGGCGTCGTCGCCGTCGGCGATCCGTCCGAGGCCGGTGGGGACCTGTCCGCCGTGGGAGGTATGCGCGTACTGTATGCGCACGAGCGCCTGGGCGGAATCGATCCATGCCGGGGAGAGGACCTGGAGATCGGTCTGGCGATGGTCGATGACGAAAGGGCCGTCCCGCGCGGGAAGCTGCGCCCGCGGGGCGGACGCGCCGAGAGCCACGGCGAGGGCGGCGGCGAGGGCCGCCGTCGCCCGCCGCCCGCGGCGGGCCCGGCCCCGCCCCCCGGCGAGAGGGAGTCGGAACGGGTACCCTCCGGTGTCCATCACTCTCCCGTCGTGCTCGATGTGTCGCCCCGCCCCTCGATCACGGCGGCGATCCGCCGGCCGAGAAGCGGCGCCACGCGCGCGGCGAAGGCCTCTGCGGGATGCGAGTTCGCCGGTCCGCGCGCGTTCTCCTCCTTCAGGTACAGTCCGCCCTCCGTCTCGAGGAGGCGGAAATCCCAGACGAATATGTTGTCTCCCGGCTCGTCCCATTCCTCGCGCACCCACCGGGCGAAGCTGTCGGCGCGCGCGGCCTCCCCGGCATCCGTCAGGCCGGCGACGAGGGCCGGCGGCGTCCACACGAGAAAACGCGTGCCGGGGAAGGAGCGCATCTTGTCTCGCAGGGCATCGTACTGGAGCCGGTAGTTTTCGAGGCGCTTCTCCGGCGAGGCCGCGTCGGCCCGATCCGTGTCGGGTTCGACGGCGCTCACCGGGAAACAGTGCTTCAGGACGACGACGTCGTACCGGGCGGCGAGGATCTCGAGGGTCGGCTCCTCCATGTACGGCTCGTCGCCCGCGTGGGCGACCCAGATGTTCCAGTAGTCGTGGGGGTAGTTGTTCCAGCCGTACGGCTTCTCGCGCGGGAATTCGCGCTCCTCGATGCGCACGGCGCGCCCGTCGGGGGTCCGGTAGCCGCGGAAGAAGCGCTTCACGCCGGCGTCCCAGACGACCCGCCCCGTGCTGTGGTGCAGGAAGACGACGCGGACCGCGTCCCCGCCGCCGCACCCGGACAGGCCGAGGGCGGCGAGGAGCCCCGCGGCGACCGATCGCACGAACCGTCGCATCGCGCCCCTCCCCTACATGAACTTGTACGTGACGCCGAGGGCGAGGATCTCCTTGAAGCGCCCCTTCAGGTCGACGTCCTTGTCGTAGAGCAGCTCCACGTAGAGGCTCACCATGAGGTACTTCGTGATCCCGGCGGTGAAGAGGTTCTCCCACTTCACGTCGGTGGATTTCCAGTAATCCTCGTTCGGCAGCCCCGAGATCGCGTCCGCCTCGGAGTAGTAGATCGCCTGGAAGGCGGTGAGCTTCGACCCGTAGGTGATCCGCTCGCCGGCGAGGTTCGTCTTGAACTCGGCATCGAAGAGCAGGCCGAGGTCGTTCGTCGTCTCGGTGGCCCGTTCGAGGGTAACCGGGTCGAGCCGGTCACGGTCGATGAACTGGCGCGCCGCGCCGCCGAGGCGGATGACGAGGTCGCGCGTCTCCTCGTCGATGAGAACGCGGGCGATACCGGCGCTCTCGGTGATCTTGAGCGGGTTGACGTAGCGGTCCTTCGTCCGATCGCTCTGATCGACGAACTGCGACTCGAGCCGCACGCCGGCGTAGGGATCGACGGTCGACCCGAGCGTGAAGCGGAGCACCGACTCGAAGTCGATGAGGTCGGTCGACTTGGCCGGGCGGCTCCAGTTCTTCGTCTCGACGTCCTGGTTGTGCGTCTGCCCGAACTGCAGCTTCAGTGTGTTCCCGCTGTGCATCAGGTCGCCGAGCTGCTTCTCGAAGAGGGAGACGGAGGTGAAGGCCCACGAGATCGCGCCCGTCTCGCCGCCGACCCAGTTGTCGCTGTAGGCGTTCTGCGTGAGGGTGAGGTTGGCCTCCACCGATTTCTTCCACGGTTCGGCGCCGGCGGGTGCCGCGGCGATGAGGATCGCGATCGCCAGGATCGCCAGTGTGCGCATCATGTCCGTTCCTTTCGTCGTTCGCCCGTTTGGGCAACCGCGCTACAGGCCGATCTCGACCCCGACCACGGCGTAGTGGATGAGTGCGAAGTTGTAGACCTCGTCGTTGTCGGCCCCGCCCTCGAGGAGCCGGTAGCCCGCGTAGAAGGCGCGCCGCGGGCCGAGATCGAAGAGGATCGCGGCAAGCACGTCCTCGGCGCGCCCCTGCGGCGCGGCGAGCGCGTCGGCCTCGAAAAGAAATCCCGCGGCCCCGTCCGGCGTCCAGCGCAGGCGCACGTTGACGAGGGGAACGAAGCCGACGTTCGTCTTCTCCGTCACCGTCCCCCCCCAGGCGAGCCGGATCCCCGCGTCGCGGATCTTCGCCGTGATGCCGGCGCCGATCTCGAGCCGATCGCTCTTGTGGAACGCGTAGCGCCAGGTGACGCGCCAGGAATCGAAGCGGTACCGCCCCTCGACGAGCGCGTTCTCGGGTAACTCCACGCCGTTGAAGCTGACGTCACGGTCGAGCGTGCCTGCCGCGTCGAGACGCAGCGGCGCGGCGAGCAGGGTGACGGTGTGCCGGTCGAGTTGCCAGGTGATCCTGCCCCGGACGAAGGGGCGGGTGTCCGTCTCGAGGTCGTCGGTGAAGGAGAAGTCCGTGCCCGTGTCGCCGGGGATGCGCACGTCGTTGTAGCCGCCGAAGGTGATCCCCGTCTCGAAGGAGACGCCCCACCCCGCGCAGACCGGCGCGGCCGTCGCGGCGACGAGGCAGGTGGCGATACCGAGCGCTGCCGCCGCGAAGCGGCCGTGTCTTCCGTAACGTGTCGATGTCATAGGTTCGTCCTTTCCGCGCGCGGGCCGCACGGATCATTGTATCGCGACACGGCGGTGCGCCGTCCAGCGAAATCCGACGAGGCCCGAAGCCGGAGGCGGCGGTCAGTCGGCGGTCGCGCGGCCGGGAAGGCCATCGCCGCGGCGCGGTTCGTTCGCCTCGAGCGTGCAACAGAGGGGATCGGCGTCCTCGATGGATCCGCCGAGCTGCTCGCTGGCGGCGCGGCAGCCGCCGTAACAGCGGTGCCAGTCGGCGCAGCCCGCGCAGCTCTCCGGCACGACCGTGCGCCACCGGCGGATGTAGGGCGAGTCGAGGATCTCCCCGATCGACCGCTCGAAGATGTTGCCAGCCGCCACCGGGGAATGGTTGCAGAAGCGCAGGTCGCCCGCCGTGTCGAGCGTGAAGGCGCGGTCGGTCACGTGCGGCCGGCACGAGGAGAAGCGGATGTGTGGATAGTCGCCGGGGTCGAGGACGCAGACGGGGGTGCAGACGTTCGCCGTGGCCTGGATGCCGAGAGCGGCGACGGCGGCGTCCGCCTCGCCGAAGAACCGCCGGAGCCGGGCGGCGCCCGCCTGGAGCTCGGCCTCGTGCCGGATCCCCTCCCCGCCGACGTTGAAGCGGTTGAGCATGACGCGCCTCACGCCGAGTTCTGCGAAGAGCCGGAGGGTTCCGGGAAGAAGATCGCCGTTCAGCGCGGTCACGACGACGCCCCCCGTGACCGTGCCGCCCGCCGCCCGCACGCCGCGGATCGCATCGACGGCCCGCCCCCACGAGCCCACGGTGCGGGTGAGTCGGTCGTGCGCGGCCGCCCCGGGGGCGAGCAGGGTGATCTCGTAGTGCCTGACGCCGAGGCCGGCGAGCGCGACGTAATCACGCGGTCCCGAGGCCGCGCCGCTCGTGAGGATCGTCACCGCGGCCCCCTTCATCCGGCAGTAGATGACGAGCTCGGCGAAACGCGGCGCGCAGAAGGGCTCCCCGCCGGAGAAGACGACGTGCTCGATGTCGGCGACGGCGAAGAGCCGCCGGAGCGTCCGGCGGGCGCGGGCGTAGCCGTCCGGCGGCGGTGCCGGCGCGCCGGGGCGCTTCCAGATCGCGTAGCAGAAACGACAATCAAGCGGACAGCGGTGCGTCGTCTCGAAGACGATCCGTTCGAGTCGGCTACTCATCTCCTCAGCCCCCGTCGTTCGTCACGAGGAGGCGGATCGAGGAGAAACCGTAGGGATCGGTCGGCTGGTGCGTGGCGTCGGTCTCGTAGAGCCACAGCCAGTAGGCGCCGGTCGAGAGCGACGGGTCGATGACGATCTCGAACTGCTCGGTCGATTCGTCCCACGCCCCGTCGAGGGGCTCGATGTCGCCGCGGTCGATCTCGACGAGCGAGTCGTCCGCGATCCGCCAGGAGAATGCGTCGCCGCTCCTCGACTCGATCCGGCAGCGAATGACGTTTCCCTGGGAGAGGTCGATCGGGACGCCGTCGACCTCCTGCTCCGGATCCTCGACGACGACGTGGTTCGAGATCGCCGGCGCGTAACAGGTAGCCTCGTTGTCGCCGCACGACCCCGTCACGGCGACGGCGCCGAGGGAGAGGAGGAGCGCGCCGAGACGGAGCTTGGCCCCGAGCAGCGGCCCGCGGCCGCGCGAGAGGAGAACGAGGAGGGAGACGACGACGAAACAGAGCGAGAGGGCCGCGACGGCCGCCGCGACGAGAACCTTCCGGGACATGGCGATCCCCTTTCACGGAATACCACGTTCGATGCGTTTCGACCGGTATCAGATGATCATGCGGATCGCGAGGGGTGGTTTCTCCGGCCGCGGCCGGTTCGTTTCACATCTCAATATACAACGCGACGGCCCGGACGTTCCAGTGCTTTCCGGCTTGCAGCGCTCCTTGCCGGGTCGGAAAAAGTCCTTGAACGGCCCGCGGCGGGGCATATATTATTGACGTTCTCGTTACGAGTTAGTGAAACGTCTCGTTCACTATAAACCTTCTCAGCCAGAGGTGGTCCCATGATTATCGGTCTTCCGAAGGAGATCAAGAACCACGAGTACCGCGTGGCCCTGCTCCCGGTGGGCGTGGAGACGCTCAGGAAGCACGGCCACAAGGTCCTCGTACAGAAGAACGCCGGTGTCGGCAGCGGGTTCGCCGACGCCGAGTACCGCGCCGCGGGCGCGACGATGGTCGCCTCGGCGAAGGACATCTTCAAGCGGGCCGACATGATCATCAAGGTCAAGGAGCCGCAGCCGGTCGAGGTCAGGATGATCCGCAAGGGCCAGATCGTCTTCACATATTTCCACTTCGCCGCGGACCGCGCGCTCACCGACGGCATGATCAAGTCCGGCGCGATCTCGATCGCCTACGAGACGATGATCGAGAAGGACGGCTCGCTGCCGCTGCTCACCCCGATGAGCGAGGTGGCCGGCCGGATGGCGATCCAGGAAGGGGCCAAGTACCTCGAGCGCCCGATGGGCGGGCTCGGCCTGCTCCTCGGCGGCGTTCCCGGCGTCGAGCCGGCCAGCGTCGTCATCCTCGGCGGCGGCGTCGTCGGCACCGAGGCGGCGAAGATGGCCGCCGGCCTCGGCGCGAGCGTCACGATCCTCGACATCGACCTCGAGCGCCTGCGCTACCTCGACGACGTGATGCCGGCGAACGTGACCACGCTCATGTCGAACCCCGCGAACATCCGCCGCAAGATCGCCGAGGCCGACCTGCTCGTGGGAGCCGTCCTCATCCGGGGCGCGAAGGCGCCGAAGCTCGTCACCCGCGGCATGCTGAAGCTCATGAAGAACGGGTCCGTGATCGTCGACGTCGCCGTCGACCAGGGCGGCTGCATCGAGACGATCAAGCCGACCACCCATTCCGACCCCACCTACGTGATCAACGACGTCGTCCATTACGGCGTGGCGAACATGCCCGGCGCCGTCTGCCGGACGAGCACGCTGGCCCTGACCAACGCCACCCTCCCCTACGCGGTCGAGATCGCGAACAAGGGCTGGGAAGAGGCCGCGAAGAAGAACCCGGCGATCTGGACCGGCGTGAACATCCTCGACGGCCAGGTCACCGACCCCGCCGTCGCCCGGGCCTTCCGCATGAAGTACGTGCCGCTCGATTCCCTCATCTAGCGGCCCGTTCGATCGGACACGACGACGCCCCCTCCCCGTTCGGGGAGGGGGCGTTTTTTTCGTGCCGCGTCCGCCGGCGTACGGAAGCGCGCCCGCTACTTCCTGCCGTAGCCGACCGTCGCGACGGCCGCCTCGATCTCGGGAAGGGTGTCCGGGTCGCCGATCGTCGAGGGCACCTTGTACTCCTTGCCGTCGGCGATCCTGCGCATCGTCCCGCGGAGGATCTTGCCCGAGCGGGTCTTGGGCAACCGGTCGACGACGATGGCCTTCTTGAAGCAGGCGACGGCGCCGATCTCCGAGCGGACCATCTGCACGAGTTCCGCCGCGATCTCCGCGCGGTCGCGGTCGACCCCCGCCTTGAGGACGACGAAGCCGAGGGGGAGCTGCCCCTTGAAGCTGTCCTCGACGCCGAGGACGGCGCACTCGGCGACATCCGGGTGGGTGGCGATGACCTCCTCCATCCCGCCCGTCGAGAGCCGGTGCCCGGCGACGTTGATCACGTCGTCCACGCGTCCCATGATGAAGACGTAGCCGTCCTCGTCGATGTAGCCGCCGTCGCCGGTGAAGTAGTAGCCGTCGTAGGGATAGATGTACGACTCCTTGTACTTTCGGTCGTTTTCCCAGAGCGTCGGCAGGCAGCCCGGGGGCAGCGGGAGACCGATGACGACGATCCCCTCCTCCTCGCGGTCGAGGATCTTCCCCTCGGTGTCGACGATCTCCACGCGGTATCCGGGCACCGGGAAGGTCGGCGATCCCGCCTTGACGGGCATCGGCTCGATCCCCATGCAGTTGGCGACGATCGCCCAGCCCGTCTCCGTCTGCCACCAGTGGTCGATGACGGGGACGCCGAGCAGGTCGCGCGCCCAGTTGTACGTGTCGGGATCGAGCCGCTCGCCGGCGAGGAAGAGATACCTGAAGCGGGAGAGGTCGTGGCCGGCGAGCAGCTCGCCGTTCGGGTCCTCCCGTTTGATCGCGCGGAAGGCGGTCGGCGCGGTGAAGAGCGCCTTCACGCCGTGCTCGGAGATGACGCGCCAGAAGACGCCGGCGTCGGGCGTGCCCACGGGCTTGCCCTCGTAGAGGATCGTCGTGCAGCCGGCGAGGAGCGGCGCGTAGACAATGTAGGAATGGCCGACGACCCAGCCGACGTCGGAGGCCGCCCAGAAGACCTCGCCCGGCTCGACGTCGTAGACATGCTTCATCGACCAGGCGAGGGCGACGGCGTGTCCGCCGTTGTCCCGGACGACCCCCTTCGGCATCCCCGTCGTGCCGGAGGTGTAGAGGATGTAGAGGGGGTCGGTCGCCTTGACCGGCACGCAGGAAGCCGGCTCGGCGCCGGACATCGCCTCGACCCAGTCGAGGTCGCGGCCCGCGATCATCGATGCGGTTGCCTGCTCGCGCTGGAAGACGATCGTGTGCTCCGGCTTGTGCTCGGCGAGCTCGATCGCCTTGTCGAGGAGGGGCTTGTACTCGATCGTCTTTTTGCCCTCGATCCCGCAGGAGGCCGAGACGATCGCCCGGGGCTTCGCGTCGTCGATGCGGATGGCCAGCTCGTGCGCGGCGAAGCCGCCGAAGACCACGGAGTGTATCGCGCCGATCCGCGCGCAGGCGAGCATCGCGATCGCCGCCTGGGGGATCATCGGCATGTAGACGACCACGCGGTCGCCTTTCCGGACGCCGATCGATGAGAGGACGCCGGCGAAGCGCGAGACCTCGTCCAGAAGCTCGCCGTAGGTGTACGTACGGACGACGCCCGTCACGGGGCTGTCGTAGATGAGGGCGGGCTGGTCGGCGCGGCCCCCCTCGACGTGGCGGTCGAGGGCATTGAAGCAGGTGTTCAGCTCGCCGCCGGTGAACCAGCGGTAGAAGGGCTTTTCTGAATCGTCGAGCACCTTCGCGGGCTCGGTATACCAGTCGATCCCCTTCGCCGCCTCGCCCCAGAATCCGTCGGGGTCCTTGATCGATCGCCTGTACGCTTCGCGGTACTTCCCGGGCACGACATCCTCCTCGGACAAAAAAATTGCGCGATCCCATGCTCCCCGGCCTGGAAAGGAGATGAAATCACGAATCGATACACAGCCGTCTGACAAATCCGGCCAGAACAACATAACGATTCAAGTGCTTGGCGGCAAGCCGTTTTTCCCCGCCGGTCAACGCGATGGCACGGGAATGACGTGTACGGCGGCCCGTTCTCCGGCGAGGATGATGCCGGGAGCGCGAAGAAGATTTGGACATGCGACGGGCGACGTGCTCGAGGGAGAGCGCGCCGCCCGTTCGTATGGCGCCGGCGCCGGGCCGGGCGTCGTTACTCGTGGATTTCGAACAGCCCGCACGTCTCCTCGTAGGTCATGGCACCGAGCGAGTCGATCAGGCGCGAGCGGGAAATGCCCCTGCTCCCGGCAATCTCGTCGAGAGCGCCCCCGGGGATCAACACGTACCTGGCCACGTTGCCGCTCGGGATGGCGCCCGGATCCGTCCCGGGAGAGGGTATCGAATAGTAGGCGACCTTGATGCTTCCGGCCCGCGCCCGGAAATGGAAGCGGTAATCCACATCCTCGACGGTCACGGGCAGCTGGCAGATCTCCGGGGAAATCCCCAGGAACCGCATGTAGACCAGGACGACGCCATGGTCGATGATCTCCTGCGTCAGGGCGGTGGTCGTCATCGTGAAGGTTCGTTCGATCGCGCCGTAGAACGCCTCCTGGACCCAGGGATCGGTCTCGTACCAGTCCGAGTAGATGACGTTCGCGGTGCCGGCCGGGCCGGCGGGCCCCCGCGCCCCATCCTCCCCCGTGCAGCCGACGACCACGAGCGCGAGGCACAGAATCATCCCGGAAACGATACGCTTCTTCACTCGTTACCTCCCAGGCTCTGGTTGAACTGGAACAGGAGAATCGCCGCGACCGTATGTGAAATCCGGCACATTGTCAAGCAGGCGTCCGGATATTCCGACGACAATCGGATCGTGCATCACCCGGCTCGGCCGAGGCGGACCGTCGCATCCCGTTGACAGACGCCCGCCAGGCACGATATCTTTTCTGGCGGCTCAATCATCACAAAAATACGTGCGCACATTCGCACCAACGGGGGGATAAACATGAAACGGTTCATCCGGAACGGTATTCTGGTCCTGCTCGCGCTGGCGCCCGCCTCGGCGGCCGCCCCGACGCGCGCCGGCGTCATGCATTGTCGTCGCACAAACACTCGAAGGGGGTCAGGCATGTTCAGATCCATGCTAGCTGCAACGTTGCTCGTCTTGTCGCTGTGCCTCTGCGCGTTCGCCGAGGTGCCGCGGACGCTCGACTACCAGGGGGTGCTGACCGGCGCGGACGGTCCGGTCGTGCCCGACGGCAGCTACACGATGACGTTCAGGATCTACGATGTCCCCGCGGGCGGGTCGGCGCTCTGGGAAGAGACCAGCGACGCCGCCGTCGGCAAGGGGATATTCTCCGTCACCCTCGGCATGGCGGTTCCCCTCGATCTTCCCTTCGACGGGCAGTACTGGCTCGGCATCTCCGTCGAGGGGGAGACGGAGCTTTCGCCTCGCGTGCAGCTCACCGCGGTCGCCTACAGCCTCAACGCCGCCTGCACGCGGGGGGAGAACCTCGTCCCGGCCACGGGGAGCGTGGGCATCGGCACGACCGCGCCCGCCGAGATGCTCGACGTCGCCGGCGCCGTGAAAGTCGGCGGCACGGCCAACCTGAACGCCGGCACGATCCGCTGGACCGGCTCGGATTTCGAAGGGTACGACGGCGGGGCGTGGCACTCCTTCACGACGACCGGCACCGGCACGGTGCCCCCGGGCTCGTCGGGACAGACCCTCCATCACACGGGAAGCGGGTGGGCGGCGACGAGCAGCCTCTTCAACGACGGCGCGAACATCGGGATCGGCACGACCGCCCCCACCGCCGCGCTGGACATACTCGGCGGCGCGCTGCACATCAGGCGCAACGACACCCAGTACACCGAGATCCGCAACAACGACGCCGACGGCGGCTACCTCCGGGTCTTCTCGCCGGAGAGCAACAAGAAGCCCCTCCGCATCGGGAGCCTCTACAACGAGACCGGATCGCCGTCGAGCAGCGGGACGCAGATCCGGTTCTACACGGGGAACGCCGCCTCGCCGATCATCCCGATGGTGCTGAAGGAGAACGGGTTCGTCGGCATCGGCACCGAGACGCCGGCGCGCCAGCTCGAGGTCGCCGGGGGACGCGCCTACGCGCGACTGACCTCGAGCAGCGAGAACGGGTCGGTGTTCGAGATCAAGTCGACCGACACCTCGGACATGCGTGTCACCGGGAAGATCGATTTCCTCGACGCCGCCGACAACCGCAAGTCGACGATCGCGTCGCGGCAGATCGCGCATCCATCGGCCGCATCGGGGCTCTACCTGAGCGTCGACGACGTGCACCGGATGGTGATCGCCGACAACGGGAACGTCGGGATCAACTCGATCCTCCCGACGGCGAACCTCGAGGTGAACGGGGGCACCATCCACGTCCGCCGCGAGGACGAGGCGGACCAGTACATCGAAGTCCGCAGCAACGACTACGGCGGATCGCGCCTCACCGCCTTCTCGCCGGGGGACAACCGGAAGGCGCTCTTCATCGGGTGCCACCACAACGCCACCGGCACGCCGAACGGCGAGACGTGGATCCGGTTCTCCGTCGGCAGCGTCGGCATTCCCGTCCATGCCATGGCCATCCGGGAGAACGGCAACGTCGGTATCGGCACCGTCAATCCGTCGAAGCAGCTCACCGTTCGCGGGAACATACTCATCGAGAGCGAGAGCACGGGCGATCCGGTGGCCGAGTTCGGCGAGGGGCTCGACTACGCCGAGGGGTTCGACATCTCGGAAGGCGCGGGCATCGACGCCGGCACGGTCCTCGTCATCGACGCAAACAATCCGGGGAAGCTCGCCGTGAGTTCCCGTGCCTACGACAGCCGCGTCGCGGGGATCGCCGCCGGCGCGAAGGGGCTCGGCTCGGGGGTCCGGCTCGGCGTGGGGCAGTTCGACTGCGACGTGGCCCTCGCGGGACGGGTCTACTGCAACGTCGACGCCACGGCCGGCGCGGTCGAGCCGGGGGACCTGCTCACGACGTCGTCGACGCCGGGGCACGCGATGAAGGCGACCGATCGCGCGTCGGCCCAGGGCGCCATTCTCGGCAAGGCGATGGAGCGACTCGAACAAGGCGCGAAGCGGCAGATCCTCGTGCTCGTCACGTTGCAGTAAGGGGGTGGTCGAGATGAAGAGAACACGCATGCATACGATGATCGCGGCGATCGCCCTCGGCCTCCTGCTCCTGCCCGGGCTCGTCCGGGGCCGGACCGTGACGCGCGACGAGGCCCGGAACATAGCGTCTAACTACATCGAGCTCGTCATCGCGGCGACGGGCAGCTGGGGAGAGTCGACGGCGGCCTCCGTCGGCGACATCGCCGAGCTCCGCCGGGGCAACCGGCTGCTCGGGTACTGGTGCCACATCGAGCCCGCCGGGCACGTCGTCGTCTCGATCCACGACGCCCTCGCGCCGGTCAAGGCGTCGTCGGAGACCTGGGACGGCGATCCCGCCTGCCCCGCCGACATCGTCGAGGTGATCGCCTGGAAGATAACGCAGGAGCACCTTCTCATCGAGGAGCGCATCGGTCCCGTCGAGACGGCGCCGACCGAGGCGGTCGCGGCGCTCTGCGAGATCGACTACCGGGGCGCCCGGGACATCCTCGCCCGGGATCCCGGCGATTTCAGGAGATCGGAGATGCTCGCCGGCGCCCTTGCCAACTACCAGTCGGGGGGCGTGATGCTCTCGACGATCTGGAACCAGACCGATCCGTACAACCTCTACATGCCGGCGACCACCGCCTGCGGCCCCGGCTACGACGATCGGTGCGCCGCGGGGTGCGTGGCGGTCGCCGCGGCCCAGATCATGAAGTACTGGGCCTGGCCGCCGGTCGGGAGCGGCGTTCCCTACCAGGACAACTATTACGAGTGGACGCTCATGCCGGACGACCTGACGGCGTCGTCGCCGCACGACCAGATCGAGGCGACCGCGCTCCTCGTCCTGCATGCCGGCATGGCCTGCGACATGGATTACTGCAAGGACGGCGGCTGTGCCTCGTCCGCGTTCCACGTGGACATGAACATCGCGTACGTCGGCAACTTCCGTTTCAGCGCCTTCCCGCTCGTCCTGGATCGGCCGAGCTATTCGAGCGATTCCTGGTTCGAGTTGATCCGCGACAATCTCGACCAGAACATGCCGCTCCAGTACGGCATCCCGGACCACTCGATCGTGTGCGACGGGTGGCGCATCGTCTCGGACATCAGGCAGTACCACATGAACTACGGCTGGGGCGGCTGGCTGGGCCAGGGATCCTGCTGGGATCCGTACATCGGCATCGGGAGCAACACGTGGTTCACCCTCGATGCCCTGCCCTGCCCCGACCTGACGAAGGAGAACTGCATCGCCTACGTGAAGCCGATGGGATCGCTCGGCGCGACGCTGAGCGGCACCTACGCGGCGTATGCCGCCTTTCCCTACCGGTACGTCAACGTCGACACCGGCGGCGAAAGCGCCGTCTTCCAGGCAGGCCAGCTCGTGCAGGCGCTGCCGGGGCGGCGGATCCGCTGCACGAGCGCGGGAACGGGCGCCGTCAGGTTCTACGGGGCGGCGGGACTCCACACGCGGCTCTTCACGCGGGGAGACACGTCGAAGGGGGTCAAGATCACCTGCGGCTGCGTGGCCCTGTACGGGGGCGGCGGCGTGCTGATCCACTGACGGCTCGTTTTGCCGGGATACCGTCGGGGAGGCTCTCCACCCCCGCTCGCCGTGGGTCTCGGTGGGGATGCCGTGCTATCGTCCTGCAGATCAACCGACATCGTTCGGGCGATCGTCGGCTCGAGGAGGTTCGATCATGAGGAAAAGATTGCTCGGCGGTACGGGCCTCGAGGTATCCGAGATATCCTTCGGGGGCTGGCAGATCGGGAACGACGACAGCTGGGAGGGGCTGGACGAGGAGACCTCGCTCGCGCTTGTCAACGCCGCCCTCGGTGCGGGAATCACCCTCTTCGACACGGCGCCGAACTACGGCGCCGGCGAGAGCGAGCGGATACTCGGCCTGGCGCTCGAGGGCCGCCGCGACGAGGTGATCCTGGTGAGCAAGTTCGGGCACCGGCGGGACGGCCCGAAGGACTTCTCGACCGGCGGTTTCCTCGACCGGCTCGGCGGGAGCCTCGAGCGGCTCCGGACCGACCACGTCGACATCCTGCTCCTCCACAATCCCCCCGCCGCGATCTACGAGGGGACCGACCCGATCTGGGACGCGCTCGGGGAAGCCCGGGGCAGGGGCATGATCCGGCATTACGGCGCGAGCCTCGACTTCGCCGCCGAGATCGAGTCGTGCCTCGCCAACACGGGATCGGAGGTTCTCGAGATCTTCTTCAACATCCTCCACCAGGACGTCCGCAGGGCCTTCCCTCTGGCGCGCGAGAATCGGGCCGGCCTGATCGCCAAGATCCCGCTGGACAGCGGCTGGCTCACCGGCACGTACGACGCCGGCAGCCGCTTCGACGGCGTGCGGAGCCGATGGAGCGAGGAGGAGATCGCGCGCCGGGCCGCCCTCGTCGAGAAGCTGGGCTGGCTCACGGAAGACGGCTCGCCCCTCGCCCGCAAGGCGATCTCCTACTGCCTGTCGTACGACGAGGTGAGCTGCGTCATCCCGGGCACGAGGACGATGGCGCACCTGCGGGGCAACCTCGCCGCGGCCGGATGCAGGATCGATCCCGGTGAGCGGAAGCGCCTCGAGGAGTTCTGGGATGAGTTCACCGGCGGCGGCCGGGAGCTCCTCCCCTGGTGAAGAACGCGCCCGTCCGGACTCGATCCCGCGGGGGCCTGCCGCCCCGCGCGCACCCGGGCCGGGCGCGACCCGTCGCCGGACCGAGCCCCTCACAAGGAGATGGTCATCCCCGCGAGGGGCGATTCGCCTTGACATCCAGCTCTTTCAATCGGAACTATTGCACGTTGGCGGTGCGCGCATGCCGCGCCGCATCGATGTGCAGAACAAAAACACGGGGCAGCATGACGCACACGAACACATCACGTCCGGCGCGCCCTCGTCCTCATCGCGCGACGCCCCGGCCGTTTTCCCCGGGATCATCGATCGCGGCCTTCGTCATCCTCGGCTGTGTTTCGCTTTCCGCCTTCGCCTGCGGCGGCGGGGAGCGCGCGGCCTCGATCGTTCAGACCTCACGTGCAGGCGACCGGGCCGCGGTGGCCGGGCGCGTGACCTTCACCGCGGAGCGCCCGGCGGGGCTTCCCGTCATCGCCCTCGATCCCGAGGAACGATACCAGGAGATCGTCGGGTTCGGCGGGTCGTTCACGGAATCGTCCGCCCATGTGCTCGGGCGCCTGGGCGAGGAGAAGCGAGCCGAGGTGCTGCGCGCCTATTTCAGTCCCGAGGGCGCCGCCTACAGCCTGACGCGAACCCACATGGGCAGCTGCGACTTCTCCCTCTCGAACTACACCTACGCGACGACGCCCGGGGACACGGCGCTGGCCGATTTCAGCATCGAGGAGGACCGCGGCGATCTGATCCCGCTCATCCGCGACGCGGCGGCCGTGCCGGGGGCGGACTTCCGGATCGTCGCCTCCCCCTGGACGGCGCCCCCCTGGATGAAAACCAACGGCGACTGGAACGGCGGGTCGCTCCTCCCCGAATACGACGACACCTGGGCCCTGTTCTTCTGCAGGTACATCCGTGCCTACGAGAAGGAGGGCATCCCGATCTGGGCGGTGACCCCCGTGAACGAGCCCCTCGGCAACGCAAACCAGTGGGAGAGCATGATCTTCACCCCCGAGCGGATGGCCGGGTTCGTCAAGCAAAGCCTCGGTCCTGCATTCGCCCGGGAGGGGATCGGCGCCCGGATCCTCGTCTACGACCAGAACCGGGATCACCTGGAGGAATGGGCAACCGCCATCCTCGGCGACCCGGACGCGGCGAGATACGTCCGCGGGACGGCGATCCACTGGTACAGCAGCACGGTCGAGTGGTACCCCGAGACCCTCGAGCGTGTACACCGGCGCTATCCCGACAAGCTCCTGCTGCACACCGAGGGATGCATCGACTCGGAGGTGCCGGTGTGGCGAGACGACGACTGGTACTGGCGGGCGGAGGCGACCGACTGGGGCTATGACTGGGCGACGGAGGAAAACAAGCATCTCCATCCGAAGTACGTGCCGGTCTTCCGCTACGCACGCGACATCATCGGCTGCCTGAACAGCGGGGTGGCCGGCTGGATCGACTGGAACATCGTCCTCGACGACCGGGGCGGGCCCAACCACGCGGAGAACTGGTGCATCGCGCCCGTCATCGCGAAACCCGAGACGAACGAGGTCTACTATACCCCGCTCTACTTCGTGATGCGCCAGTTCAGCAGGTACATGCGCCCGGGGGCGGTGCGGATCGGGGTGGATTGCGGGATCGGGGGCCTGATGGCGACGGCCGTCCGGAATCCCGGCGAAAACATCGCCGTCGCGATCCTGAACCAGGGGGAGCGCGCCGAACGATTCGCCCTCCTGCTCGACGGGGAATTCGCCGAAATCTCGATTCCCGGCTACGCCCTCCAGACTGTTATCATCGAATGACGGGGCCACGATAGAAAAGGAGATCCGGATGAGCATCGAAGACAAGCTGTCGTTCAAGGAAAAGTTCGGCTACGGGTTGGGAGACACGGCGTCCAACCTGTATTTCCAGATGTTCATCAACTTCCTCCTCTTCTTCTACACGGACGTGTTCGGGATCCCGGCCGCCGTGGCCGGTGTCCTCTTCATGGTCTCGCGGTTCTGGGACGCCGTGAACGATCCCCTGATGGGGATCATCGCTGACCGGACGCAGACGAGGTGGGGCAAATTCCGGCCGTACCTCCTGTGGATGATGCTCCCGCTCGCCATCATCGGCGTGCTGACCTTCACCACGCCCGAGCTCGACCTCCAGGGCAAGATCATCTACGCCTACGTCACCTACATCCTCATGATGATGGCGTACACCGCGATCAACATCCCCTACTCCGCGCTGCTCGGGGTCCTGTCGCCCCATTCCAGGGAACGCACGAGCGCCTCGACCTACCGGTTCGTGCTCGCGTTCGCCGGGGCGTTCATCATCCAGGGCGCCACGCTGCCCCTCGTGAATTACCTCGGGCGCGAGGACCGGGGCGTCTCGCTGTCGGCGGGCGTCCTCACGATCGAGGAAGTCGACACGCGGACATCCCGGATCATCATAGAGGCCGGCGACGGCGAGCAAACGACATCGAGGGAATTCCTCGTCAAGATCGACCGCGAGGGGGAACGCCCGCCGGTCCTGCTCCGCCCGGTCGGCGACCTGCTCCTCGAGCAGGGGTTCGCGGCGAAGAGGATTTCCCTGAACGACGTCTTCGGCAGCGCGCGCGGGGACAGGCTGCGGTACGAGGCGACGAGCCGCGAGCCGGACGTCGTCGAGGCGGCAGTCGAATCCGATTCCGTGCTGGTCCTCAGGGAGAAGGGGCCCGGGATATCGAGGGTCGCACTGACGGCATTCGACGAGCACCACGCGACGAAGGATCAGGCCTTCGCCGTCATGGTCAACGAATCGGGGAACCATCCGCCGGTCATGACGCACACCATTCCCGACACGACGTACGCCCTGGAATCCGGGCAGCAGCGGATCAATCTCCGGGATCACTTCGCCGACCAGGACACCGACGAGCTCGTCTACCGCGTGTCGTCCGGGGACAGGGCGGTGGCCTCGGCCGAGATCGCCGGCGAGGAGGCGGTGCTCGAGATCAGGGGAACCGGGGTCGCGGACATGACGATCACGGCCGTCGACGGTCGCGGCGGCTCGGCGTCGGCATCCTTCCGCGTCACCGTCGAGTCCGACGAGAACGATCCCCCTGTGGCGCTCGCCTCCTTCGACAACATGGAGCTCGACGAAGGCTTCGGCGAGCACCTGATCGACGTCTCGACGGCGTTCGTCGACCCGGAGGGCGCGGCCCTGACATACGCCGTACAAAAGGTGGACGTGGCGAAGGGCTTCCAGTACACCCTCGTCATCTACGGCGTGCTGGCCTGCATCCTCTTCTACTTCACCTTCGCCCTCACGAACGAGCGCGTGCAGCCGTTGAAGGGACAGCGGACCTCCCTCAAGGGCGACCTGAAGGACCTCGTGCGGAACCGCCCCTGGATGATCCTCCTCGTGATGAGCATGTTCACGCTCGGGTACATCATCATCCGCATGGGCACGATCCTGTACTACTTCAAGTACTACATCGAGAACGAGCTGCTCGCCGCCCTGTTCATGGTGACCGGGACCGTCGCCGTCATCGCCGGCGTGGCCTGCACCTCGTTCCTCTCGAAGCGGCTGGGCAAGAAGCGGCTGTACCTGATCGTCATGGGGCTGGCGAGCGTCTTCACGGCGGCCTTCTACCACGTCCCCAAGGACCGGATCGGCCTCGTGTTCGCGGTCCATATCGTCATCTCGTTCGTGATGGCCCCGCAGGCGCCACTCCTCTGGGCGATGTACGCCGACACCGTCGACTACTCGGAATGGAAGCACGGGCGGCGGGCGACGGGGCTGATCTTCTCCGCGGCGACCTTCTCCCAGAAGTTCGGGATGGCACTCGGCGGCGGGCTGGCCGGCTGGCTTTTGGCCATGTTCAAGTTCCAGCCCAACGTTGCCCAGAGTCCAGAGACGCTGACGGGGATCCGGCTGATGATGAGCTACATCCCCGTGGGAGGGACGATCATCGCGACCGTCGCGGCCTTCTTCTACGAGCTGGACGACAGGACGATGCAGAAGATCGAGACGGAGCTTGAGGAGCGGCGCGCGGCGCGGGGCGATTCGGCCGCCGGGTAACGCGGAAAAGAATGCGTGATCATTCGCCGGCGGCGCGCCGACGGATTCGGCAGGCGATCGCGACGGGAGGTCCGCCGGCTCAGTCGCCGGCGGCGCGTTGCATCGCCGCCTTCGGGGTGCGGTCGGCGCGGAAGAGGCCCCAGTGCTTCTCGACCTCCGCGGGGTTCCCGCCACCCTTCCAGTTCTCGTCGAAGGCCTCGAAGAAGAAGACGATCTCCCGCTCCCGCTCGGCCCAGGCGCGGACGGCATCGTAGAAGAACCGCTGCTCCGCCTCGCCGGGGGTCCCCGTGATGAGCTCTCCCTGCTGCCCCTCGTCGATGGCGGAGGTGGCCCATCCCGTCTCGCCGATCACGACGAGGCGGTCCGGATGCATCGCCCGCACGGTGTCGAGCTGCGCGATCTGCCAGGCGAGGGCCTCCTCCACCTGCAGGCCGTTCCACATGGGATGGGCGTGGAGGGTGATGAAGTCGAGCTCGGCGGCAAGCTCCCGGCTGTGGGGCTTGTTCCAGTAGTTGAAATCGTCGGCCACCGTCACGGGGACGTCGACACCGGCGCGGACGCGCCGCACGTGCCCGATCAGGATGTCGAGGGGGCTGCGGTGGGCCGACCAGAAGATCTGGCTCTCGTTCCCCACGCTGACCGCCGCGACGATGTCGGGGTAGGCGTTGGCCAGGCGGATCGCGTCGACGACCTCCCGCCGGTTCTTCGCCGCCGCCTCCTCGAACCGCTCGAGCACCTCGCCCGCCTCGTTTCGCGCCTCCTCGGGGTCGATCCACACCCCGAGCATCACCTGCATGTCGATGCCGTGCTCGCGCATCACGGCGAAGAGGGTGTCCGTGAACTCCGACGCCCCGTAGATGCGCATCAGCTTCCAGCGGGGGGCCATGATGCGCAGGTCCTCGAGGAGCTCGGCGGCCGACGGCTGCGCCCCGCCAGGGCGCTGTCCGTCGCGGTGGGGACCGTAGCAGACGGCGTTGTACGTCGGGCGCCCGGCGACGGCCGGTTCGAACGGGCGCGTCTCGTCGGCCCGCTCGCAGGAAACGGCGGCGGCGAGCGCCGCCAGCAGCATGAGCAACAGCAACGACGTGAAGGCATCGCGCATGAGACGGCCCTCCCGTGTATCCGTGAACGGAATCGTTCCTGCCGCGATCCTAGCAGAAAACGGAGCCGGCGTGCAGCAACCGAATGCGCCCCTTCTCCGCACCGAACCCGCCGGCGGCGGGCAGGCTGCGGTCCACGCACATCGGAATCGTTTTTCGCGCGGCGGACGCCCGCCGCCCCTTCACCGCCGGATCAGCTCGACCATCTCACGGACGGCCCGCTCGATGCCGACGAAGACGGCGCGCGAGACGATCGAGTGGCCGATGTTGAGCTCCTCGATCTCGGGGATGAGGACGACGGGGCGCACGTTGTGGTAGGTGAGCCCGTGGCCGGCGTGCACCTGCATCCCGTATCGCTTTATCGAAACCGCCGCGTCGCGGATCGCGCGGAGCGCGTTCTCGCGCCCGGCGCCGGTGGCGTTGGCGTACTCGCCCGTGTGGATCTCGACGGCGTCGAACCCCACCCGCTTCGCCTCCTTGATCTGCGCGTGGTCGGGGCCGAGGAAGGCCGAGACCCGGATCCCCCCCTCGCGGAGGCCCTTGACGACGGGGGCGACCGCCTCGACGGTGCGGACGAGGTCGAGCCCGCCCTCGGTCGTGACCTCCTCGCGGCGCTCGGGGACGATGCAGACGGCGTCCGGCCGCAAAGCCAGGGCGATCTCCTGCATCTCCGCCGTTGCGGCCATCTCGAGGTTGACCGTCGTCTGGGCCATCTCGCCGATGAGCCGCGCGTCGCGGTTCTGCATGTGGCGGCGGTCCTCGCGCAGGTGGAGGGTGATCTGGTCGGCCCCGCCCATCTCGGCGAGCATGGCGGCGGTCACCGGGTCGGGCTCCGTCGTACGCCGCGCCTCCCGCAGGGTGGCCACGTGATCGATATTGACTCCGAGTCGCATCCTGTTCACCGCTGTCCTCCTTCGGCCGTCTCCGTGTCGCGGCGCCGGATCATCTCCGATGCCGTTCCGAAGCGTATCCCGTTGCGCGAGGCCTCCTCGACGAACCACCGGAGCTGTTCGAGGGAGGATCGCCTGACGTGCATGATGCCGACGGCGCGTCCGCGCCGCTTCGCGAGGGAGAGGAGCTTGCGCAGGTTGTCCCGCTCGTCCTCGCCCCGGTTGTCGATGAAGATGTCGTTCGCCGCCGTGAACACGCCCAGTTCGGCGGCCGTCTCGGCCACGATTGAGCGGGCGCTCGTCACGCTGTCGAGGAAGAAGAGCCCGCGTGCGCGGCACTCGGCGAGGACGGCCCGCATGACGTAACGGTCGGCCGTCGCCTTCGAGCCCATGTGGTTGTTTATTCCCGCCGCCCCCGGCGTCGATTCGAGCGCCTTCGCCACGATCCGGCGGATCTCCCCCTCATCCATGTCGACCCGCACGAGGGGGATCTCGCCGTCGTCGTCGGCGCCGCGCTCCGGCTCCATCGGGAGGTGGCAGAGGATCTCCTTGCCCGCCGCGGCGGCCTTGCGGCAGACGCGGCCGGAGTGGCGGAGGCCGGGGATCACGGTGATCGTGAGCGGGACGGGGACGGCGAGGAACTCGTCGACGAGCGCGTCGCAGCGATAGCCGAAGTCGTCGATGACGATCGCCACCGTCGGACCGCGGCGCTCTGGCTCGGGGGCACGCGGCGCGTCGGCCACGCCGACGTCGTAGCGGCCCGTCGCGGCGCGGCGCGTGCCGACGGTGACCGCCAGGCCGCCGCCCGGCTTTTCGCGGCAGTCGATCACCCGGCCGCCCGCGGCCGCGAGCGCCTCGTCGATCCGCTCGTTCGCCATGGCGAGGGAGGCGCCGGGCGGCAGCGTCGCGCGCCAGACGCGCACGGGGCCGGGGGCGTCGGCCGGCTCGGTGGCGTGGAGGCGCATGCCGCCCGCGCGCATCCCGCTTTCCGCGAGGGCGGAGGCGACGCGCTCCTCGAGATGTCCGCGGACGACCTCGAAGCGGCCGTCGAATCCGAGATCGAGGAGGAAGACGTCGCCGCGCTCGCTCGCGAGGAACCGCAAAAGCGCGAGAGAGAGGAAGAGAAGAACGGCCAGGGCCGCGACGACCACGCCCGGGCCGCTCTTCCCGCGTTTTTTCTTTCGTGCCATGTGTCTCCCGCCGCCGCGCGGCCGCCCGGCCGCCGTCCGGCGCCCGAATCATACGGCCCGGACGGGGCGAAGTCAAGGCGGCCCGGTCTTCGCCGGGCCGGCGGGGCGGAGACTACTCTTTCGGGAGATCGAACATGTACCTGATCTGCCACTTCCCCGGCTCGTCGGGATCGGGGGCGACGATCACCTGGATGAGGTCGTTGCCGACATGGATGGTGCCGTTCGCCTCGAGCTGCGCCCGGATCTCGTAGGGCCGCGTCGTTTTCAGGCACCCGGGGCAGGGGACGGCGCCGACCGTCGAGATCGTGTCCCAGCCGGCAGGCTGGATGGTCAATTCGAGCATGATCGCCAGGTCGAAGAGTCGCCCTGTCAACTGGAACTCCATGGACTTGTCCCAGGAGGAGACGCCGAACACCCCGGCGTCCCCCGGCTGGAGATGCCATTCGAAATCGGGGTGCAGCAGGTCGGCGTACCTGCCCGCGTCGCGATGCTCGTAGGCGAGCAGGATCGTCTCGATGCAGTCCTCCCGCTCGGTGCGGTCCGGCCAGGCGGCCAGGCTCCCGTCGCGGGGCTCGACCGCCGAGTCCTCGCCGCACCCCGCCAGCGCGACGGCGGCGCACGCGAGAAGGACGGCGAAGCGTCTCCGCGTATTCATGGCTCCTCCCGTGTCCGTGAAAGGCGTTGTCCCGCGCATATGATAATATAGTTACGGCGATATTTCAAGCCGTCGCGCGCCCACCGGGCATCGCCACCGGGCGCGGGTCGCCGGCGAGGCCCCGCCGGCCGCCGCCCGGGAGGCCCGCCCGGGCGAAAAAAAGCCGCCCCCGGGCATGCCGGGGGCGGTCGTGTTCGCGCGTGTCCGCGGGGCGCGGCCTACTCTTTCGAGAGGTCGTACATGTACTTGATCTGCCACTTCCCCGGCTCGTCGGTGTCGGGGGCGACGATCACCTGGATGAGGTCGTTGCCGATCAGGGTGTTGCCGTTCGCCTCGAGCTGCGCCTGGATCTCGTATATCCGCGTCGTCTTCCAGCAGTCGGGGCAGGGGACGTCGCCGACCGCCGAGATCGTGTCCCAGGCCGCCGACTCGATCGTCAGATCGAGGACTAGGGCCCGGCTGAAGAGCTGCCGGGTGAGTTCCAGGTCATCGCTCTTCGCCCAGTAGTCGATTCCATACCTCTGCGCATCCTCGTACTGGAGGTGCCATTCGAAATCGGGGTGAAGCAGATCGTCGTACGTGCCCGCATCCTTGTACTGGTAGGCCAGCAGGATCGTCTGGATGCAGTCTTCCTTCTGGGTGCGATCGGGCCACGGCACGGTCGGCCCCACGGGGGGCTCCTCGGCCTTGTCCGGATCGAAGATGCACGCCGGCGTCGATAGCAGGACGGCGGCGAGCGGGAGCAGAATCAGGGCGGCGAGGCCCCTGGTGCGTGCTGTTTTCATGTCCGGTCCTCCTGAAGAGGAATGATAGCACATGCCGGCCCGGAACGCAAGGGCCGCGGGATTTATTGCGCCATGTCTGACGCGCGATAGCTATTGTTGCATGCGCTACTCGTACGCTCCTCTCAGGACGCCGGAGGTGGGGTAGGAATCGAGGACATCGAAGTCCTCCCACGACTGCAGCGTCCAGCCCGTGGATGTCTCGACGACGATGAAGATCGCCTTGCCTCCGTATACCTGCGGCTCCGTGCCGTCTCCCGGATCGAGGGTGATGAGGTACTGCCCCTGGTACTCGGCGCGGCCGACCGAAACGTTCTCCTTCTCGAAGAGGCCGTCCGCGTCCCCGAACTGCGCGGTCCGCGTCCCCTGGAACTCCGATTTCACCCGGTTCAGGAAATCGAGCTCGGCCACCTTGCCCCAGTCGTCGAATGAACCGCCCCCCTCGTCGCCGGGGCGCGGGATGAAGACGAAATCGTCGCCGAGGCTCCGGTCGTAGCTCGAGTTCCCCGACGATGCAAGGCCGCAGTCGAGGTTGGCGAAGACGTCCTTCGGCGTGTTCGGGACGATCCAGCACTCGTCTCCCCCCGTGCCGGGAGGGGCGGCCTCCCGCGGATCGAAGAGGCAGCCGGCCAGGAGCGGTGCGAGGAATGCGACCGCCAGGACAATCGTCATTTTCCGTCTCATCTCGGTCTCCTAGAACGCGAAGCTCACGTTCGCGTCGATGTCCCAGAACTCCTTGCGCTCCGCCGTCAGGTTGGGGCCGAAGCGGCGAACGTAGTCGACGGCCAGCTCGAGCTTGCCGCCGCCGAACACCGTGCGCGACCGGTCGAAGCCGATCCGCATCCCCCCCGTGTCGTAGATGCTCGTCGAGGTGACAACGCTCCGCCCCGACACGGTCCGCAGCCGGCTGTTCTCCTGGTAGCGGAAGTTCGCCTCGGCCCGGAAGATGTAGCCGTCGCGCGGCCGGTAGTCCATCTTCAGCCAGAGGCTGTTCTCCGTGTTCTCCGCGTTCCGGTTGTAGCGGCGCACCCCGTCGTCGTACCGGACGTAGTTGCCCGAATCGCGGAAGTTGAACTTGTGGCGGAAGGAGAGGCCGAGCGGCCGCGTGAACCGGATCCCCGCGTCGGTCTCCACCGTCATCGTCCGGTCGAGGTCGTTGTTGTTCTCGAAGTAGGTGAACTCGGTCGATTCCCACTTCAGCTGGTACTCCTGCGAGAGCCGCAGCCAGGGGAAGGGGGTCATCGAGAGCCGCGGCACGAAGCGGTAGAGCCAGTCGACCCGGTTGTCCCCCGAGAGGGAGGCGTCGATGTTGATCGTCTCGCGGCGATCCATCGAGAACTCGACGTCTGCCTTGAGGCTACCGAAGGGACTGGACTCGAGCCGGGCGACGAGCCCCTCGTAGACGTCGTCGCGGTCGCGCGGGTTGGCCGCCTTCTTCTCGATGTACTTCTGGCGGAGCGAGGTCGAGCCGCGCAGGGACACCTTGAGAGAATCGGTGATCGCGTGCGTGAGCCCGAAGCCGATCTTCTTGTTCTTCCCCTCGTAGTTGGAGAGGGAGGTGGTGCCGTAGAAGTAGGTGGCGATCCCGTTCTCCATCGTGACGGAGAGATTGCCCCGCCGCGCGTACCGCCAGGAGACGGTCGCCTTGGCGAAGGTCTCCTCGATTTCCTTCGAGAGCCGGGTGTCGACCTTGTTCTTCTGGTCGTTGATCTCGTGCTCGAACTCGAACTCGATCGTGAGGAAATCGAAGGGGCTCACCTCGGAGGCGAGCGAGAAGAGCTCGGCCTTCCGGCGTTCCTCCTCCTCGACGGCGGCCGTCGGGTCGTCGAGGATCTCGAGGGAGTTGCCTCGCGGCGGCGTGACCTTGCGCACCGTCCCCACGGACCGCCGGTAGGTGAGCGAGAAGCTCTTTTTGTCGCCGATGCCGTAGTCGAAGCTGGCGCGGACCGTGTCGGCATCGCTCGGCAGCCCCCGCCACGCCACCTGCTCGGTGATCTCGCTCGACTCGTTGCCCCGGCTCGTCCCGAAACCGCCGTCCAGGGTCACCCGGTCGCCGAGGTCGTACCAGAGGTAGCCGCCCACGCCGCCGAAGATCCGTTCGTCGTACTTGAAGTCGTTCTGCCCCCGGGAGGCCTCCGCCCGGACGGAGATCTGGCCCTTGCGCGAGAAGAGGAAGGGCCGGGTCACGGTGGCGTCGATCGAGGCCTGCTCGTTCTGGACGACGAGGCCCTGACCGTAGCGGGCGAGCCCGGTGAGTGTCTTGCTGAGGTAGGTCTCGCCGATCTTGAGGTTCAGGGTCAGCAAACCGGGGACGATCTTCCCCGCCGTGTTCATCATCTGCTCGTTGATCTCGTCCTGGTCGCGGCCCCGGTAGGTCTTCTTCGTGATCGAGGTGGCGTGGCCGAGCATCCACCCGTGCCCCGCGTCGATCACGACGTTCACCGAGGAGCCGAGCGAGAGGTAGGTTTCCGAGCCCTCCATCTTCGACGACCACGACGGGCGGACGCGGTCGATCCCCGTCGTGTCGACGGCGGCGGCCATCGCGCTGTCGACGGCGGCGGTCTCCGCGCTGTCGAGGGCGGCCGCGGTCGTCGCGCTGTCGGCCCCGGCCGTCGCGGCGGCGAGCGCCGGCGCGGCGACGGCGAGCGCGATCGCTATGCAGATCAGCCGTCTCATCGCTCCTTCGCGATCCGTTCGCGGGCGGCGAAGAGGGCCGCCCACTCCTCGAGGACGAGCGCCTCGGGGCGTTTTTGCAGGTCGACGCCGGCCGCCCTCCCCAGTTCCTCGACGATCGACGCATCGAGCGTGCCAGCCGGCCCCGCCAGGGCGGTGCGGAGCATCTTGCGCCGTTGCGAGAAGACCCCCTTGAGGAGGAGAAGGAAGCCCTCGCGATCGGCCGGCCCCGTCGGCGAGGCGAGGGGCTCGAAGGCGAGGACGACGCTCTCCACGCCCGGGCGCGGACGGAAGGCGCCGGGACGCACCCGCGCGACCCGGCGCATGCCGAGGTAGCTCCCGAGAAAGACGGTGAGGATACCACAGTCCCGCGAACCCGGTGAAGCGAGAATCCGCTCCCCCACCTCCCGCTGGAGCATGATCGCGGCGCGGCGGCAGCCAGGAAGCCCCGGCAGGCGGAGAAGGATCGGGCTCGTCAGGTGATAGGGTATGTTCCCGGCGAGGAGATACCGGTCCGCGCCACGGGCGAGCGCCTCCCCCTCGATGTCGAACGCGCGGACGTCCCCCTCGACGATCTCGGCCGCGGGCAGACGCTCCCGGAGCAGCGCGGCGAGCGCGCCGTCCAGCTCGACGGCGAGCACGCGCGCCCCGCGCGCGGCGATCGGGACGGTGATCGCCCCGCGCCCCGGCCCGATCTCGACGACGAGCTCCCCCGGCGCCGGGTCGAGCGCGTCGACGATGCGCCCGGCGACGGCCCGGGATACGAGAAAGTTCTGCCCGAGACTCTTCTTCGCCCGGGGCGACAGTGGCCCGTTCACCCGTCCTCCCTCGTTCGGGTGTCGTAACGCGCGGATTTTCGGGATGTTATCACAACCCGCCCCTGCGGGAAAACGCGGAATCGGGTTGCGGCGCGCGGTAGCAGTGGGATGGTGCGGTCAGTTTCCTCCGTCGCTGTCGTGCCCGGGGCGTTCCGGCGGCCCGCCGCCGGCGTCGAGCTCCTCGCGGATCCGCCGGAGGAGCGTCGCCACCGTGTACGGCTTCTGGATGAAACCGCACAGGGCGCCCGCGCTCCCCCGCGGTCCGGCCGCCCCCGAGGGATAGCCGCTCGAGAGCAGGACGCGCGGCGCGTGCTCGGCGGCGAGGAGCCGCACGGCGAGCTCGTTGCCGCTCCTGCCCGGCAGCACGACGTCGCTCAGCACGAGATCGAAGGCTTCCCCGTCGCGCAGGAAACGATCGAGGGCCTCCTCGGCGGACGCCGAGCCGACGGCCAGGTAGCCGTTCTCCGAGAGGGCGCGGACGGTGAAGTCGCGGACACCCTCGTCGTCCTCGACGACGAGGATGCGCTCGCCCGCCCCCTGGACGGAAATATACGAAAAGCTTTCCTCGCCGGCAACGTCCGCCTCGTTTCCCGCCGCGGGGAGAAAGACGCGGACGCTCGTCCCGGCGCCCGGCTCGCTGAAGATGCGTATCGCCCCGTCGTGCCGGCGGACGATCCCGTAGACGGTCGAAAGGCCGAGCCCCGAGCCGCCGCTCTCGCGGCGCGTGCTGAAGAAGGGCTCGAAGGCGCTTTGCCTCGTCTCCTCGTCCATCCCCTCCCCCGTGTCCTCGACGGTGAGGCAGACGTACGAACCGGGCCGGACGTCGGGGATCCCCCAGGCGTCCTCGCCGCCGAGCTCGACGTTCTCCGTGCCGATGAAGAGCTTGCCGCCGCCCGGCATGGCGTCGCTCGCGTTGATGGCGAGGTTCATGATCACCTGTTCGATCTGCCCCGGGTCGGCCTTCACGGGGTGGAGGTCGGAAGCGAGGGCCGTGACCATGTCGATGTGCTCCCCGATGAGCCGGCCGAGCATCCGCTCCAGCTCGGCGACCGTCCGGTTGAGGTCGATCACCCGCGGCCGTATCTCCTGGCGCCGGCTGAAGGCGAGGAGCCGGCGCGTGAGCGTGGCGGCGCGGTCGGCCGCCCGGCGGATCTCCTCGACGTCTTCCCTGCGCTCGTCGTCGCCGGCCAGCCCCATGAGGAGAAGATCGCTGTAGCCGCCGATCGCGGTGAGGAGATTGTTGAAATCGTGCGCGATGCCGCCGGCCAGCTTGCCGATCGCCTCCATCTTCCTCGACTGGAAGAGCATCTCCTCGAGCTGCCTGTGCTCGGTGACGTCCTCTATGATACAGATCCCCTGGAGAAAGGTTCCGTGCCCGTCGCGCGCCACGGAGGTGTTGATTTTCACGTGCCTCACGTCGCCGTCCTTGTTGATCATGCGGCACTCGTAGCCCCAGACGCGGTCGCCTGCCCGCATCAGGTCGATCGGCTCCCCGTCCTCGAGGCGGTCCTCCTCGTGGATGAGCTCGTGGCAGCCGCGGCCGATCAACTCATCCTTCGTGTAGCCGAGCACCTCGGTCACCCGCGCGTTGCAGTCCCGGACGATCCCCTCCTCGTCGACCGCCACGACGAGATGCGCCGCCGTGTCGAAGATCGACCGGTACCGCTCCTCGCTGCGGCGGATCTCGTCCTCGGCGAGCTTGCGCCTCGTCCGGTCGGTCGTGACGACGTAGCGGCGGGGCGTGCCGTCGGCGGCGACGGTCGTCGAATAGCGGTTGTGGATGTACCGGCGCTCCCCGTTGCCGCGGACGATCCAGAACTCGAGATCGCGCGGGGGCGGGTTGCCGCCCCTGACCGCGGCCTCCGCCGCGTCGAGACGCGGCCGTTCCTCGGGCGCGGCGATATCGAGCCCGGTCATCTCCATCAACCGCTCGCGGGGGTATCCGAGGATCTCGACGAGCCGTTCGTTGACCCAGACGATCCGGCCGCTCTCGATCACCGAGAGGCCGTCGCTGATGTTCTCGGCCATGAGGCGGAACCGCTCCTCGCTGTCGCGGAGCGCCTCGTCGGCGAGGACCTGCTTGGTGACGTTCTCGAAGATCGTGACGACGCCGTCCACCTCGCCCTGCCGGTCGAAGAGCGGCGCGCAGTTGATCGAGAGGAGGATCCGCCGGCCGTCGGGCCACTGGACGGCGTTGCGCACGCCGACGAAGGCCTCGCCGCTCGAGGAGACCCGCCCGAAGGGCGTCTCCTCGGGAAGGAGCGGCCGGCCGTCGTAATCGGCGTAGACCCAGCCGGGTTCGTCGTAGCGGGAGGCGCCCGGCTCTTTCTTCGCGAGGCCGAGCATCGAGACGGCGCCGGCGTTCGCCGAGACGATCCGCCCGTCGCGGTCGTCGACGACGATCCCGTAGCGGCTCGTCTGCATGAGCCGGCCGAAGAGGTTGCGCTCCCAGTCGCCCACATTCTTCCAGAAGGCGTCAGGCGGGGCGCCCTCCTCGAGCTCCCGCACGCGCGCCTCGAGGCGCGCGATCTCCGCGCGCAATCCTTCGACGGAGAGCTCGTCCATGTCCGGCCCCTTGTCGGAAGGCGTTCGTTGTCGTCGTGTCGTTACGGCCGCTCGAAGCGAGGGTACCACAGGTCTCCGCCGTCCACAAGGGAATCGGCCGGGCACCGGGGACGCCGGGTCAGCTGTCGCGGCAGGAGAAGAAGCGGAGCCGCCGCTCGCGGAAGCGCGCGCCGGGGATCGACTCGACGAGCCGGCGGCAGGCGGCCAGGTCGACGCCCGGGCAGCCGACGGCCGAGACGGTCGTCTCCATCGGGGAGGCCGCCGCCCGCCTGATGAAATCGACGACGGCGGGGAAGGCGCGCTCCCCCGCATCGGGCCGGCAGATCTGCAGGTAGGTGTCGGCGTCCGGGGCGTTGAGGCTGATCGAGACGCGGTCGAAGACCGCCGAGAGCTCCGGAACGATGTCGCGGCCGTTGACGAGGTTGCCCTGCCCGTTGGTGTTGAGGCGGATCGGGAGTTCGAGACCCTTCAGGCGCCCGGCCGCCGCCGCGATGTCGCGCACGCGGGCGGTCGGCTCGCCGTAGCCGCAGAAGACGATCTCGCCGTACCCGCCACCGGCGGCGACCCCTTCCGCCGCCGCGACCATCTCGTCGACCGACGGATCGGCCAGGATGTTGAGGTTGTGGCCGTAGAGGAGATTGTCGCGGCGCATGCGCGAGCAGAAGGTGCAGAAGTTCGTGCAGGCGGAGGTGACGTTCACGTAGATCCCGCCCTTGAGCCCGTAGGCGACAGCGGCGGGCAGATCGCGCTCGCCGAGGAACAGCCGCCGGAAATTGACCGTCGTCGCCCGTTCGACGTCGGCCGCATCGACGCCGAGGATCTCGGCGAGCGCCTCGGCGACGAGCTTCACGTGGGCGGGCTCGTTCCGCTCGCCCCGGTGCGGGACGGGGGGCAGGTAGGGGCAATCCGTCTCGAGGAGGATGGCGCCGGGGGGCACCCGCCCGGCCACGGCCGGCAGGCGGCTTCCGCGATAGGTGAGGGGCCCGCCGATCCCCACGTGGAACCCGAGGTCGAGTACCTCCCCGGCCTCCTCCTCCCCGCCGGAGAAGGCGTGGACGACGCCGCCGACCGATCCGGCCCCCTCCTCGCGGAGGATCCGCACCGTGTCCTCGAATGCCTCGCGCGTGTGCACGACGATCGGCTTCCGGAAGTAGAGGGCCAGCCCGATCTGCCGGCGGAAGACCTCCCGCTGGACGTCGCGCGGAGAATGGTCGCGGTAGTAGTCGAGGCCGATCTCGCCGACGGCGACCGCCTTGCGCCGGAGCAGCCCGCGCTTGATCTCCTCCTCGAGACGGTCGTCGTACGAGGAGGCGTCGTGCGGGTGGACGCCGAGCGCCGCCCACACCTCGCCCCGCGCCTCGGCGAGCGCGAGCGTGCGGGCGATCGATGCCCGGTCGAAGGAGACGTTGAGGATCCCGCCGACCCCCGCCTCGCGGGCGCGCGCGAGCACCGCGTCGAGGTCGCCGCGGAAGGGCTCCATGTCCAGGTGTGCGTGGGAGTCGATCAGCATCGTGCGCTCATTTGGCGAAGAGGGACGCGGGATCGTCCTGGATCCGCGGAAAGAGCGGCTTCGGCGATTCGAGCGCCGCCGCGCCCGCCTCTGCGTGGGGCAGGTCCCCGAGCGCCGCCTCCGGCGCGCGCAGCTGCCCGAGCATCGACTGCATCTTCCCCGGCATGAAGGGAGCGAGCACCGTCGCAGAGGCGGCGAGGACGGCCCACAACTCGCGGAAGACCTCCTCGAGCTCGCCGCGCCGCGCCGGGTCCTTCGCGAGATCCCACGGGCGCATCTCCTCGACGTACTGGTTGGCCCGCTGGATCGCCGGCCACCAGGCGCCGAGCGCGCGGGAGAACTCCATCCGCTCCATGTGGGCCGCGTAGCCCTCCAGCCCGTCGCGGATCTGGCCGTACAGTGGCCGCCCCTCGCCGTAGGGGGCCGGGGGCAGGTCGCCGCCGAGGTACTTCACGATCATCGACACGGTGCGGCTGAAGAGGTTGCCCAGCTCGTTGGCGAGATCGGCGTTGTAGCGGTTCACGAGGATCTCCGGCGAGATGTCGCCGTCCTTGTCGAAGGGCACCTCGCGCAGCAGCAAGTAGCGCGTCCCGTCGGCGCCGAAGACGCCTGCGACCGCCTCGGGATCGAGGATGTTGCCCAGCGTCTTGCTCATCTTCTCGCCGGCGAGGGAGACGAAGCCGTGCGCGAAGACGCTCTTCGGCGGCTCGACGCCGGCGGCCATGAGCATCGCCGGCCAGATGACGCAGTGGAAGCGGGTGATGTCCTTGCCGATGACGTGGACGTCGGCCGGCCAGTACCGCCCGAACAGCGCGTCGTCGCCGCCGAACCCGAGCGCGGAGACGTAGTTGGTGAGCGCGTCGAACCACACGTAGACGACGTGGCTCTCGTCGATCGGCAGGGGGATGCCCCAGTCGCGGCCGTGCCGCGAGATCGAGACGTCCTCGAGCCCCCCGCGGATGACGTTGACCACCTCGTTCATGCGCGCGCGGGGGCGGATGAACCCGGGGTTGGCCTCGAAGTGCTCGAGGAGCCGCTCGCCGAAGCGCGAGAGGGCGAAGAAGTAGTTCTCCTCGTGGATCGTCTTCGGCGCCTGCTTGTGCCGCGGGCACATGCCGTCGACGAGATCCTTCTCCGAGACGAACTCCTCGCAGGACTCGCAGTAGAGCCCCTCGTAGGACCCCTTGTATATGTAGCCGTTCCGGTGGATGCGGCTGAAGATCTCGCGGACGGCGACGGCGTGCCGCTCCTCGGTGGTGTGGATGAAGTCGTCGTAGGAGATATCGAGCGCGCTCCAGGCCTTCCGAAAGACCTCGCTCATGCCGCGGCAGTACTCGAGCGGATCGAGACCGCGCCGGATCGCCTCGCGTTCGACGTTGGTGCTGTGCTCGTCGTTGCCCATCAGGAAATGAACGTCGTAGCCGGCCATGCGCTTGTACCGTGCCATGCAGTCGGCCCCGATCTTCTCGTAGGCCGTGCCGAGATGGGGGCGGCTGTTGACGTAGTCGATCGCCGTGGTGATATAGAACGTGCCCTTCTCCATCACTGTCCTTCTCGTTTCTTCTGTCGTCCCCGCTGGCCGCCACGGCGCCGGGGGCGCCGCCGGCCGGAGCGCGGCCTGTCCGTCGTTTCCTGTCCCTCGCGCGGCGGCGCCGTCCCGCCGGCCGCCGGGGCGCCTCCGCCGGGCGGGGCGGCCGCCGGAGCGGCCGGTTCCTTCCGTTCCGGGGCGGGCTTTTCCGCCGCCGCGGTCTCGGGCCGGGCGATCTCGCCGCGGAAGTCGTCGAGCCGCACCTCGACGGTGTTCCCGTCGGGGTCGGAGAGGATGACGGATTGCCGGAAGATGCTGAATTTCTCGATCCGGTGCTCGCCGCCGAAGATGCGGATCTTGCTCCCGATCTTGGGAATCCCCTTGCGGAGGTCCTTGTAGTCGCCGAGCTCGTAGGCGAGGCAGCACATCAGCCGGCCGCACGCCCCGGAGATCTTCGTCGGGGTGAGGGGCAGGTTCTGGTCCTTCGCCATCTTCAGGGTGACCGGTTCGAAATCCTTGAGGAAGGTGGAGCAGCAGAGCCGCCGCCCGCACATCCCCATGCCGTCGAAGCGCCGCGCCTCGTCGCGGACGCCGATCTGCCGGAGGTCGATCCGCGTGCGGAAGACGCCGGCGAGGTCCTTGACGAGCTCGCGGAAGTCGATGCGCCCGTTGGAGGTGAAGTAGAAGGTGATCTTGTTGCCGTCGAACTGGTACTCGACGTCGACGAGCTTCATCGGCAGCCGGTGCTCGGCCACCTTCTCCTGGCAGACACGGAGCGCGTCCTTCTCCGTCTCGCGGATCTCCTCGAGCTTCTCGACGTCGCGGTCGGTCGCGTGCCGGAGCACCTCCTTGGAGACCACCTCGACATCGGTCGAGCCGGCGCTGGTGATCGAGATGATGAGGCCCATGTCCTCGCCCCGGTCCGCCTGGACGACGCAGTGGTTGCCCACGCGCAGGTAGAGCGCCCGCTCGTTCCGGAAGAACTCCTTGCGCTGCGCCTTGAACTGGACCTCGACGAGCTCCATGACCGTCACGTCCTCTCGCTGGCCGGGGGGAATCGACCGCGCGGCCGCCCGGACGGGCGACCGACCCATTCAATCTAGTACCACTTGCCGACCAAATCAAGAAGGAGTTGTGAAAGCGTCAGTTCCAAGTCCGCGTTGCCGTCGATCGATCGGACGGCTCCCTCGATCCGCCCGAGGTCGGCCCCCCAGGCGCGCGTTCCGGCCTCGCCGGCGGCGGCCGCGACCCCGGCGGGGACGGCGCCCGCCTCGCCCCGCATGAGGAGCCGGGCCATCGCCGCGATCTCCCCGAGGAGCTCGCGGGCCTCCTCGCGCGTGTACTCCCGTGCCGCACCCTCTGCCTCGCCGATGAGCGCCCGCGCCTTCCCCTCGAGGACGAGCTGGAGGATCCCGGCCGCGTCGCGGTGGATCGCGAGGTGGCGCTCGTCGAGAAGGCGTATCCCCCGGCGCAGGTTGCCGTCGGCGAGCGCGGCGATGCGCGCGGCCTCCTCCCGCTCCACCGAGCGGAACATCTCGAGAAAGCGGGCGACGTCCCCGGACGCCACCGGATCGAAGCGGATCTCCTGGCAGCGCGAGAGGATCGTGGGAAGCAGCCGGTCGGTGCGGGCCGTCGTCACGACGAGGACGGCCGAGCCGGGCGGCTCCTCGAGGAGCTTGAGGAAGGCGTTCTGGGCCTCGACGGTGGCAAGATGCGCGTCGAACAAGAGCACGACCGACCGCCGCCCCTCGAAGGGCGCGCGGGAGACGGCCTCGATGACGCGGCGGATCTGCTCGATGCCGATGCTCCGGGCGCGGCCCGCGAACTCCCCCTCGTTGAAGAGGTCCTCGCGGCGGCTCTCGACCACCACCGGGATCGTCTTGGAGAGGTCGCCGTAGGGGACGGGGAAGACGAGGTGGACATCGGGGTGCTCGAGCGCGCCGACGCGGAGGGCGGCCAACTCGCCGAGCGCGCCGTCGCCGGCCGGGCTCGCGCTCTGGAGACGCGCGGCGAGCCCGATCGCGGCCAGTTCCTTCCCCGCGCCGTCCGGGCCGGAGAAGAGCAGCGCGTGCGGCAGGGTGTCCGCGGCGAGCATCGCGCGCAGCCGGGCCGAAACCCGCGGCTGCGCCTCCTCGATCATCGCCGCCGCCCGCAGGTTGTCCATCCGCCGTTCCTTTCCCGTCGTCACCGGCCGAGCCACTCGGCCGGATCGAGCGCCTTCTTCGACTGCCTGACCTCGAAATGGAGCGGGACCGCAACCTCGCCGCCCCCCGCCTCGGCGATGACCGAGCCCCGCTCGACCTGCTCCCCCTGCGCGACGAAGACCGTCGTCGTGTGGGCGTAGAGGGTGTACCAGCCGCCGCCGTGGTTGAGGATGATGCAGTCGCCGTAGCCGGGGAGGACGTCGGCGTACTCCACCCGTCCGCGCGCTACCGCCTTCACCGGCGAACCGGGCCGCGTCTCGATGTCGATCCCCGTGTTGAAGGTCACCGTCTTGAACTCGGGGTGCGTGTACTTGCCGAAGGGACGCACCGTCCGCCCGTCGGCCGGGCGGGTCATCCGCCCGCGCAACGCCGTGAAATCCGCCTCGCCGTATTCTCCCCACGCCTTGGCCCGCTCGGCGCGCCGCGCCTCGAGGATCTCTATGAGGTCCTGGAGCTGCGACTCGGCGGCGGCGAGCTCCTCGGCCCGCTTCTCGTGCGCCGCCCGCCGCCCCCGGAGATCGGCCAGGGCGCGCCGGCGCTTGCGCTCGTTCTCGTCGAGCCGTCCCAGTTCCCCCTCCTTCTCCCGGCGGGAGACGGAGACCTCGTGGAGGACCTCGGTGACCTCCGCCTCCTGCCGCTCGATCTCCGCCCGGCGCTCGCGCACGTCGCTGATGAGCCCGGCGTCCCGCTCGGCGATCAGGGAAAGGAATTTCCAGCGCTGGAGCAGGTCGCCGAAATCCCTGGCCCCGAGAAGCTCCTGCCACGTCCGCCGGGTGCCGTCCTTGTACATCTCCCGGAGCCGGCGCGCGAGCGTGCCGAGGCGGAAGCGGTAGACCGCCTCGTTGACGTCGATCGCCCGGCGGAGCGTGTCGGCCTGCGCGGCGAGCAGTTCCTCCTTCTCGCCGAGGCCGGCGAGGAGGCTCCTCGTCAAACGCGCCTCCTCCTCGAGGCGGCGGATCAGGCCGGCGGTGTCCTTCTCCTGCGCCTCGATCCCGGCGATCGTGCGTCGCTGCTCGGCGATCTCCCGCCGCAGCCGCTGCAGCTCGCTCTCCTTGTCGCGGATCTTCCCGTCGAGCCCCTCCTCCTGGGCGAGCGCCGGGAGGGCCGCGGCGGCGACAAGGAGGAGGAGGACGAGTGCCGTCCGCGGAGAGAACATGGAGCGCTCCTTACAGCCTGAGGAACCGCCGCATCGCCGCGACGCTCCCCAGCGCCCCGAGCAGGGCGCAGAAGAGAACGAAGCCCGCGACGGCGTCCCACCGGAAGAAGACGATCCCCGGGAGGTACCGCAGGGCGAAGAGGTGGATCCCGAGGAGGAGGCCGATCGCCATCACCGCCGCCGCCGCGCCCTGCGCGGCGCCCTCGACGACGAAGGGGGTCCGGATGTAGGCGTTCGTGGCCCCGACGTATTTCATCACGTCGATCGTCCGCCGCCGCTGCAGGATGGTGAGACGGACCGTGTTGGAGATGACGAAGACCACCGAGAGGAAGACGATGAGCCCGAGGCCGAGGTCGATCGCGTAGAATCCGCGGACGAGCTTCTCGCCGCGCTCGAACCACCGCTTGCCGTAGCGGACCTCCTCGACGCCCTCCCATCCGCCGACCGCCTCGGCGAAGGAGCCGAGGATCGGGCTCCGGATGCGGTCCTGCCTGAGCTGGACGCGGTAGGCGTCGGGAAGGGGGTTCTCCTCGAGCGCGTCGAGCAGGTCGCTCTCCCCGCCGAGGGCCTCGCGGAACTCCTCGAGCGCCTCGTCCCGCGAGACGAAGACGACCTCCCGCACACCGTCCATGCCGAGCAGGCGGAACTGGATCGCGCGGGAAGTGTCCTCGTCGATCCCGTCGCGGAGATAGACGTAGACGCGGAGCTCCTCGCTGGTCCGGTCGATGAAGCCGGCGATGTTCAGCGTGACGAGGAGGAAGACGACGAGGATCAGGAGGGAGAGCCCCATGATGATCGTCGAGACGGCGTTGGCCCCCTTCCGGCGGGCGAGCATCTTGAAGGATTCGTCGACGACGTACCGGATGCCGTTCGCGTTCATCGCTTCTTCTCCCCGTCGCCGGTGATGTCGCGGCCGGCGAGCCGGTCGGCGTCGCGGGCGACGCGGGAATCCTCGACGCGGTCGCGCAGGTCGCCGATGTAGACCGGCTCGGTGTCGCGGACGATGCGCCCCTCCTCGAGGTAGAGGATCCGCTGGCCGAAGGAGCGGACGAGGTCGATGTCGTGCGTCGCCATGAGCACCGCCGTCCCGCCCGCGTTGAACTTGAAGAGGATCTCGAGGACGTTCTTCGTTTGCACGGCGTCGAGGTTGCCCGTCGGTTCGTCGGCGAGGAGGATCGCCGGGCGGTTCGCCACGGCGCGGGCGATCGCCACCCGCTGCTGCTCGCCGCCGGAGAGGGTCGACGGCGATTCGTACCGCTTGTGGTAGAGCCCGACGCGCGTGAGGATGTCGGTCGTCTGCCGCTTGATCTCCCCCATGCCCGTTCCGGTCACCTGCATGGCGAGGGCGACGTTCTCGAAGACGCTGCGGTCCTCGATGAGACGGAAATCCTGGAAGATGATCCCGATCCGGCGCCGCAGGTGCGGGACGGTCTTGCGGTGCATCCGCGTGGAGACGTAGGGCCCCACGACGACCTGCCCCGCCGTGGGGAAGTCGTCCATGTAGAGCATCCTGAGCAGGGTGCTCTTCCCCGCCCCGCTCGGCCCGACGAGGAAGACGAACTCGCCGTTGGCCACCTGGAAATTGATGTCCGCGAGGGAGAAATGCCGGCCGAGGGTCTTCGAGAGGTGGTAGACCCCCGCGATGATGCGGCGCTCGTGGGTCATGGCTCGTCCTCTCCGCCGCGGCGCGCACGGCAGCATTCGACGGCGAGACGGACGGCCGCCTCGATGCTCCCCGTGTCGGCCTCGCCCCTGCCCGCGATGTCGTAGGCCGTCCCGTGGCAGACGGAGGTCCGCACGGTGGGCAGCCCGATCGTCATGTTCACCCCGCCGGCGAACCCGCCCATCTTGAAGGGGATCATCCCCTGGTCGTGGTAGAGCGCCACGAAGGCGTCCCACCCCTTCTCCTCCCACCGGTGGAAGAGGGTGTCGGCCGGTATCGGCCCGCCGACCCGGAATCCCTCCAACACGAGCGCCTCGAGCGCGGGAGCGACCGTGTCCAGCTCCTCGCGTCCGTTCAGCCCGCCGTCCCCCCCGTGCGGATTGAGGGCGGCGACGGCGATCCGCGGCTCCTCGATCCCCCACAGCTCCGTGAGGGCGGCCGCGGTCACGCGGACGCCCGTGTCGATCCGCTCCCGCGTGATCAGCCCCGGCACGTCGGCGAGAGGAATGTCCCGCGTGAGGATGACGATGCGGAGCCGCCCCGCCACCATCATCATCTGGCAGTCGGGGGCGCCGAGGAGCGAGGCGAGCATGTCGGTGTGTCCGCGGAAGGGATAGCCGGCGAGGGAAAGCCCCTCCTTGGAGACCGGTCCGGTGACGATCCCGTCGACCGCCCCGGTCGCGGCGAGCTCGACGGCCTTCTCGATCGCCCGGCCGGCGACGAGCCCCCCCTCGCGCGAGGGCCGCCCCGCCGGCGGGTCCAGCCCCGCCGCCGTGTCGATGACGGTCGTGTCGCCGCGGGTCGCCGGGCCGGCGACCCACGTCTTGGCCGTGACGACGGGCGGCGGCCCCCCGGCCGCCCCGGAAAGCGCCCGGGCGAGCGCCGCCGCCGAACCGATCACGCAGAGCTCGGCGTCGCCCCGCGCCTCGCCGGCGATGGCGGCGGCGGCCAGCTCCGGGCCGATCCCGCCCGGATCGCCGATCGTGAGCGCGAGACGCACCGGCCGTTCAGACATGCCACCCCTCCATCGGCCCGGTCCGCACGTCGCGGATCGTCCGCAGCCAGCGGTCCCGGTCCTTTTTCGCGATCTGCGCCGCCGGCACCTCGAGCACCTCGACGGCGAGGGTCCGGTGCGGCCAGCGGATCTCGACGACGTCCCCCGCGCGGATCTCGCGCCCGGGCTTCACGGGCCGCCCGTTCACCGAGACGTGGCCGTCGTCGATCCCCTTCCTCGCCTGGCTCCTCGTCTTGACGAGGCAGAGCGCCTTGAGGAAGAGATCGATCCTCATCCCGCGCCACCCTCCTTCACGTCGACGTAGTAGATCGCCTTGAGGTCGTCGACGTAGCCCTGGAGCCGCTCCTGCACCTTGCGGTTCTCGATGACGCGCCGGAGCTCGTCCTTCGATTCCTCGAAGGTGAAGGGGCGGGGGGGCGTGCGGCCGAGGACCCTGAGGATGCGGAAGCCGTCCTGCTCCTTGATGAGCGGGGCGATCCCGCCGTCCGGCACCCCGGCGACGATTTCGCGGATGTGCTCGGGGAGGTTCTCCATCGGCACCTCGCCGATGAAGCCCCCCTCCTCGCGCGTGTCGGGATCGTCGGAGTGGCAGGCCGCCATCGCGGCGAAGTCCGCCCCCGCTAGGAGGCTGTCCCGCACCGCCTCGGCCAGGCGCGCCGCCCTCTCGACGTCGGCCTCGCCGCTCTCCACGCGGGAGAGGATGTGGCGCAGGAGCACCTCCTCGCCGCGAACGTCCTCGAGCCGGATGACGTGCCAGCCGAACCGGGTGAAGACCGGCCGGCTGACCTCGCCGACGGTGAGGGCGCGGACGGCCTCCTCGAAGGCGGGGCTGTTGTAGTCGGCGAGCTTCGCGTAGCCGAGGCTGCCCCCGTAGGCGGCGCTCGGACAGTCGGAGCAGGTGCGGGCGAGCTCCTCGAACTCCTCGCCGGCATCGAGCCGGGCCATGATGCTGTCGATCGTCCCGCGGGAACGCTCCGCCGCGCGCTCGGAGATTGCCGGGACGATCTTGATGTGCGAGAGGGTCACCGTCGCCGGGCGCGTCGGAAGCTCGTTTGCGTGCTCGCGGTAGTAGCGGCGGATCTCGCCCTCGGTCACGGCGACGCTGCTCATCACCTCCTGCCGCAGCAAGCGGCGGATGAGGAGGTTGGCGCGGATCTTCTCGCGATAGGTCGCCGAGAGCTGCTCGAGCGTCATTCCCTCCCGCTCGAGCTGGCTTTGGAAGGCCTCGTCGCCGCCGATCTGGCGCTTGAAGTTGTCGATCGTCTCGTTCAGCCGCTGCTCGACCTCATCCTCGGCCACCTCGACGCCGAGCTTCTCGGCGTGGACGGTCATGAGGAGATCGGCGATCAGGCTCTCGAGGATCTCGCTCCGCGCCGCCTTTTCCTCGTCGGCGTCGAGGCGTTGCTTGCCGGACTCCATGACGTACCGGCGCAGCTCGATCTCGACGTCGCTCCGCATGACGGCCCGGTCCTCGACGACCGCGGCAACGCGGTCGACGAGCTCCCCTTCCTGCGCCCGGGCCGGATCGGCCGCGGACAGGAGGAGTACGCCGGCCAGAACCGCCGTCGCCATGATCCTCGTCATCGTCAGTTCACCTCCGTGCCGCCCGAGGCGGCAGTGTCGGCGAAAGCGGGGACCGCGTACGCCGAGTCCGCGTACTCGATCTCCGACCGTCGCCGGAGCTCGTCGAGGAACTCCCCGTAGGCCCGCTCGCGCTTGCGGACGACGAGGGTGTTCATGATCCGCTCGCGGACCTCCTCGAGCCCGACCTTGACGTAGGCCTCGCGGATCCCCACCAGCTTGATGATGTGAAACCCGAAATCGCTCCGGACCGGTCCGCTGACCTCGCCGGGCGTCATCCGGAATATGACGTTCTCGAACTCGGGGACCATGTTCCCCTTGGTGAGATACCCGAGATCGCCGCCGCGTTTCGCCACCGGATCGACCGAGTGGCGGTTCGCCACCCACTCGAAGCTGTTCGTTTCGAGAAGCGCCTGGACCTGGCGCGCCTCCTCGAGCGTGTTCACGAGGATGTGGCTGACCCGGTACTCGTAGAGGTATTCCTCCCGGTGCTCCTCGAAATAGCGCTCGACCTCCTCCTCGGTCACGCTCGTCCGCTCGCGCAGCTCGATGGTGAGCAGGTGGTCGGCGAGATACTCCTGCTCGAGGGCCGCACGCCGCGCCTGGACGCGCGGATCGTCCCCCAGGCGGCGCCGGATCGCCTCCTGGTGGAGGAGCTCGGTGTCGACCCAGCGGTCGACGAACCGCCTGCGCTCGGCGTCGTCGAAGGGGACCCGCTCTCCCTCGGGGAGCAGGCGGTCGAGTTCGTCGACGGTCAGCACGCGTTCGCCCACGCGGACGATCGCGCCCGGCGGGATCTCGCGCACGGGCGGCTTCTCGCGCCCGCCGCACCCGGCGAGGACGGCCAGGATAACCAGCAGGGAGACGCCCGCCGCGAGGCGGCCCGCCGCGATCAGAGCTTCGTCAAACCGAGCTCGACCTTCGCGAGGTTGTCCCTGTCGATCGTGATGACGTAGTCTTTCTTCCACTGCTCGAGCTTCTCCTGGAGGACTTCCTCGCTCTTCGCCTCGAGCAGGGCCTTGTGGATCGTGTCGTACGCCTCGTTGTACGTCGGTACCCGGCCCTGTTCGATCTGCTCGACCTTGATTACCGCCCAGCCGCGGGCGGTCTGGAAGGGGTCGGAGACGGAGCCCACGGAGGGCAGGGCGAACGCCACGGGGTCATAGTCGGGATAGTTGCCGGAAGCGACCATGCCGGTCCTGCCGAGATTCTCCTTGGCGCTCGGATCCTGCGAGAAATCGCGGACGAGAAGCTCGAACTTCTCGCCGCGGCGGGCCCGCGCCGACACCTCCCCGGCCGTCTCCTCGGAGCCGACCAGGCAGATCGAGAAGTCGCGCTTTTCCTGCGTGCGGAGCGTCTCGCGATTCTCGTCGTAGTACTCGCGCACCTCGCGGTCGGTGACGGAGGTCTCGTCCTTCACCTGGTCCTGGTAGAGCCGGTAGACGAGGAACTGTTCGCGGCGGTTCTCGAGGGTCGCGGCCACCTCGGGGATCTCGAGGATCTTCGCGCGCTGCTCGGCGTAGTCGGGCAGCACCTGGTCGAAGACGTGCTTGTGGACGACCTGGATGACCCGCTCCCTGCCCTGGTAGCGGAAGGGGCGCTCGGGGATGCCGAGCGTCGTGTAGATGTCAACGAAGTCGGCCAGCGTGATCGTCTGGTCGAGATAGGAGCAGATCACCATGTCGAGGTACTGCTCGGGGATCTCCGGGACCGGTGCGTTGTCGCGCGTGATCGTCCGGTTGACGAAGACGTCCTCCATCGGGTAGTCCTGCGGGAGATTGTCGTACGCGATCGTGACGGCCTGCTCGGAGAAGGTCAGCCCGATCTCCTTCTCGATCCGCGCCTTGACCTCCTCGATCCCCTTCTGCTCCTTGATCGCCTTCACGCGGGCGCGGGCGAACTCCTTCGTGTCGTCGGGGACGATACGCCGCTTGCGGTGCACCTTGATCAGCGCGTAGCCGGACGAGGTCTGGAGCGGCTCGGAGACATCCTGCTCCTCCATGCCGAAGAGCGCCTCCTCGACCCACCAGAGGATGCGTCCGACGTTGCTCGATCCGACGAAGCCGCCCTCCTCCGCCTCGGCGCCGAAGGAGTACTTCCGCGCCGTCTCGGCGAAATCGGCGCCGTCGAGGATGCGCTGCCTGAGCTCCCATGCCTGGTCCTCGTTCGGCACGACGATCTGGCTGATCGTGTACTCCCAGTGCATCTTCTCGAAGTAGTCGTCGACCTCCGCGTCGGTCACCGTGACCTTGCGGCGGATCTGGTGCTCCATCATCGCCGCCACGAGGAAGGGCTTGCGGAAGGAGTCCCAGAACTCGACGAACCACTCCTCCTTGTCGTACCCCGCGCCGAGGGCCTTGAGCGCCATGACTTCCTTGTTGATCATGTGATTGAGCACCTTCATCCTGCCCTCGAGGTCGTCGTTCTCGGGCATGTACTTTTCCTCGAGATTCAGGACGGCGTTCTCCACGTCGGCGACGGTGATCGTCCGCGTGTCGACCCGCGCGACGACGAGGTCTTCGCGTTTCGTGCACCCCGTGGCGAGCGCGAGCCCGACCAGCACGGCGATGAGTACGGCTCGTTTCAAGATGATCTCCTTTCACGGAGCCTTTCGGCCCGATCGTTCACGTATCGTTCCGTGCGGATCGGCGGCGCCGGTCCGCTTCAGCCCTTAAACTATGTTATGTAGCAGAAAATTCCAATAATTTCAACAGCATCTCGACATCGGCGAGCGCCGCCTCCTCCCGCTCGCGCGGGCTGCGTCCGGCCCTGCCGGCGGTTACCGGCGGATCGACGGTCAGCGAGAACCCCCCCTCGGCGTGGAACGAGATGCGCCCCGCGAAGGCCTCGACGATCCGGGCGATCGCCCGGCGGCCCGGGACGCCGTCGGGGCGGAAGCCGACCCGCAGCCGCCCCGCGTGGTCCGCCTCGACGAATTCGATCCCCGCGGACCGGGCCCTGAGGCGGATCTCGACGAGCCGCAGCATGTTCAGCGCCGTCTCGGGGGCCGTTCCGAACCGGTCGCGCAGCTCCGCGCGCATGTCCTCCACCGCGTCGACGGTTTCGATCCGTGTGAGCCGGCGGTAGATGTCCATCCGCTCCTCCGAGTCGGCGACGTACTCGCCCGGGAGGTAGGCGCGCAGGGACATCGACACGCGCGCCTCCGCCGTCTCCTCGGGCTCCTCGCCCCTGAGCCGGGCCACCTCGTCGCGCAGCATCCGCGAGTAGAGATCGAGCCCGACCGCGCGTATCTGACCCGACTGCTGCGGGCCGAGCAGGTTTCCCGCTCCGCGGATCTCGAGGTCGCGCATCGCGATGCGGTAGCCCGCGCCGAGGTAGTCGAACTCGCCGATCGCCTGGAGCCGCTTCATCGCCGTCGGGGTGAGGGTCCGCCCGCGGGGGACGAGCAGATAGGCGAAAGCCTTCCGGTCGCTCCGGCCGACACGCCCGCGGAGCTGGTAGAGCTGGGCCAGCCCGAAGCGGTCGGCCCGGTTGATGATGATCGTGTTGACGTTCGGGAAATCGAGCCCCGCCTCGATGATCATCGTGCAGACGAGGACGTCGAACCGCCGTTCGAGGAAATCGATCATCCGGCGCTCGAGCTCCCGCTCCTTCATCTGCCCGTGCGCGTGGGCGATCCGCACGCGTTCGGGGAGGAGCCTGCGGAGGAACCCCTCCATCACCTCGATCGACTGCACCCGGTTGTGCACGAAGAAGACCTGGCCGCCGCGGTCGACCTCGCGCATCACGGCGTCTCGGATCCGTTCGTCGTCGAAGGGGAGGATCTCGGTGTGGATCGGGAGCCGGTTGCGCGGGGGGGTGTCGATCACCGAGAAGTCGCGGATCCCCGAGAGGGCCATGGAGAGGGTGCGGGGGATCGGCGTGGCCGTCATGCTGAGGACGTCGACGGTCTTCTTGAGCTTCTTGAAGGCCTCCTTGTGGCGGACGCCGAAGCGGTGCTCCTCGTCGATGACGGCGAGACCGAGATCGCGGAAGACGACGTCCTTCGAGAGCAGCCGGTGCGTGCCGACCACGATGTCCATCCGCCCGGCGGCGATCGCCTCGATCGTCTTCTTCTGCTCCCTGGCCGTCACGAAGCGGCTCAGCATCCCGTGGTTCACGGGAAACCCGCGCAACCGCTCCTCGATCGACTGGTGATGCTGCATCGCGAGAACGGTCGTCGGAACGAGGACGGCCACCTGCTTGCCGTCCATGACCGCCTTGAAGGCGGCCCGGAGGGCCACCTCGGTCTTGCCGAAGCCGACGTCGCCGCAGAGGAGACGGTCCATCGTGCGCCCGCTCTCCATGTCTTCCTTCACCTCGGCGCTCGCCTGGAGCTGGTGGGCCGTCTCCTCGTAGGGGAAGGAGGCCTCCATCTCCTTCTGCCAGGGGGTGTCGGGCCTGAAGGCGTGCCCCTCGGCGAGGCGGCGGGCGGCGTAGAGCTCGAGAAGGTCGCGCGCGATCTTCTCCGCGCTCTTCCTCGCCCGCTCGCGCGACCGCGCCCAGGCGGCGCCGCCGAGCCGGGCGAGCGACGGCTCGCTCCCCTCGGCGGCGACGTACTTCTCCACCATCCGCAGGCGGGTGACGGGAATGAAGAGGCGGTCGTCCCCCTCGTAGCGGATGTCGAGGCACTCGGTCCGCCCCCCCTCCCGCTCGAGCACGCGCATTCCCATGTACCGCCCGATCCCGTGGTCGACGTGGACGACATGGTCGCCCGGCTGGAAATGCGAGGGATCGTACGTGAGCGACCGGCTCTTCGCGCGGGGAACGAGGTAGGGTCGATGGTACCGGCCGAAGACCTCCTCCTCGCTGAGCATGAGGACGCCGGCGTCGGGCCAGCGGAACCCGCTCGAGAGATCGCCCACGGGAAAGTCGATCTCGAGGGCGACCTCGTCGAGCAGATCCTCGGCGCGGTCGCGCTGGAAGGGGTTCGAGCAGAAGAGGAAGACGCGCGTCGAGTTGGCCAGGGCGGCGCGGACGTCCCGCTCGAGGCCGGCGAGGTTGCGCCGGTAGTCGGGGGGACGGGTCGTCTCGAAGCGCGCGGCCCCCTCGCGCCACAGGTCGAGGAGTTGGAGGACGCGGAAGCTCGCGAGCCGCTCGCGCAGCTCCTCTCCGGTCACGTAGACCCGGTCGGGGGCGGGGTAGCGATGCCCCTCCTCCCGCGACCGCTCGAAGCGGGTGGCGATCTCCCCCTGGAACTCGCGCGCGAGGGTCTCCAGCTCCTCGGCGCCGGCGAGGACGACGAGCGGATCGTTCGCGAAGCAGGAGAAGACCGGCTGCACGTCGTGGACGTCGGCCGCGTAGTGCTCCATCCCGTAGAAGGAGATCCCGCTTTCGAGCCGCTCGGCGGGCAGGAGCGCCCGCGCCCGCTCGTCGGGAGGCAGGGCCGCCGCCTCGAGCTCGAGACGCTCGCGGAGCCGTGCGAGCCCCGCCGCGTCGGGAACGAAGTGGTGGACGGGATGGACGACGACCGTTCCCGTCTCCCCGGCGGACCGCTGCGTCTCGATGTCGAAGCGGCGCATCGAGGCGATCTCGTCGCCGTCGAACTCCATCCGCACGGGATCGTCGGCGGCGATGGGGAAGAGGTCGAGGATCCCGCCGCGCAGGGCGAACTGCCCCTTCCCCTCGACCGTCTCGCGCCGCTCGTAGCCGAGGTCGACCAGGCCGGCGGCGAGCTCGTGGGGATCGCGCTCCGTTCCGCGCTCGAGGCGCACGAGGATCCGGCGGAAGAGCTCCGCGGAAACGACCTTCTTCATCGCCGCGCGGAAGGTGCAGACGAGCACCCTGCATCCGCCCTCGGCGAGGATCTCGAGGGCCTTCATCTGCATGCCGGCGAGGTCGCGGTCGGGCTCGTGGTAATCGTAGGGGAGCATCTCGTCCTCGGGGTAGAAGACGACCCCCCGCAGGCCGAAGAGCTCGAGGTCGATCGCCGTGTCGCGAGCGCCGACCGGGTCGGCGGCGATGACGAGCATCGGCTCGGCGCGTGTCTCGGCGAGGGCGGCCACGAGGAGCGACCGGGCCCCGCCGCGCAGCCCCGCCGCGGCGGCGTCGGCGCCCGCAGGCGCGAGGCCGGCGGCGAGCGTCCGGAAGGCCGGCGTCTCGCGGATGCGCGACTTCAGGTCATCCCACATCGCCGGACCTCCCCGCCTTCTGCGCCGCGACGAGCTCCGCGGCGAGAAGGGCCAGCGCGACTGCGGCGAGCTGCGTCGATATCTCCCTGCCTTCCCGCGCGTCCCGGACGCGCTCGGCGACCGCCTCGCCCGGCGCGACGACCGCCGCGTGGGCGAAACCCAGCGAGTCGGCGGCGGCCCGCGGATCGATGGGCGAGAGGTCCGACTCGAGGCGGCAGTCGGGATTCACCGCGACGAGCCGCGTCCCGGCGGGACCGCGGATCTCGGCGAAGCCCGGCTCCCCGGCGGCGACGCCTCCCGGCCCGGGGCGCGCGATCGCGCCCCCGGGAAGAAGGACCGTCTCCGCCGTCCCGGCGAAACCGAGAACCTCGCCGACGAGGAGGCCGGCGGGCGCGGCTGCCTCCCCTCCCGGCGCGAGGAGGGCCTGCTGCACGAGGGGGAGAAACCAGGGCGAGAGGACGAGGGCGCCGCTTCCGGGTTGCAGGCAGGCGAAGACGACCTCCCCCTCGCCGCGCGCCTCCCGCCAGACGAGGGGGCTTCCGTCGTCGAAGCGCAGCTCGGCGGCGCCGGCGGGGACCCCCCGCACGACCGCTCCGCCGGCGATGCGGATCCGGGAGAGCCGCTCGATGTCCTCGCGGTCGAAGGGAGCGAGGAGCGCCGTCCCCGGCACGGGGTCGATCAGCCGGGCGAGGCCATCGGGATCGCCGAAGCCGATGTCGAGCCGCCGCCGGGAGAGCCGCCGCGCCGTCTCCTCCGTCTCTGGCAGGACGAAGAGGAGCGCGTGGCCCCCCTCCTCGACGAACCGCTCGATCAGCGCGATATCCCCCGGGAGCGGGCCGCGTCCCGGGCCGAGGACGACCGCCCCGGTCTCAAGGTCCGCCGAGGTGAACTCCCGCCATCCGCGCCTGACGAGGGCGATGTCCCCCTCCGAGCCGTCCGGGGCGAGCGCCTGCTCGAGGTAGAGGGCGTCGCCGTCGGCGAGCAGCAGGGCGTCGAGGCGCTCGCGCACCTCGACGGCGAAGCGCCGCGTGTCGTCGGCGGCGAGGCGGTCCGGCGCCGAGCGGGCCTCGCACCGCAGCCACCCGGCCCGCTCGGCGGGAAAGACGAAGCGCTCGACGCGACGGCCGTCCGGCGGAACGACCGTCTCCCGCTCGGCGATACGGTGGCCGTCGACGAGGACGCGCAGGGGCGTTGGCGCGCCGGCGTTCCCCGCGCCGCGGAGATGGACGGCGATTCCGATCGCCTCGCCGCGGTGAACGACCGTCCGCGGCGCGTCGATCCGTTCGATCGCCGTGTTGTCCGTCCCGGTTGCCCGCACGGGGAGAAGGAAGGCGCGGACGAACCCGTCGTCCGCCCGGTCCGTGACCTGTCCGCCGTCGCCGGCCGTGTCGCCCGCCGCCTCGCCGCGTTCCCGCTTCGGCGCGCCGGCCGCCGCCCGCTTCGTTTCCGCCGCGGGGCCTTCCAGGCCGAGGGCGCCGCGCTGGAAATCCGAGACGAGGTAGAGCTCGCGGGCGGGAAGATCGGCCCTGGCGAAGGCGCGCCGCGCCTCCCGCACGGCGGCCCGGAGATCGGTCGTCCGCCACGAGACGCCGGCGGGGCGAACAACCGACATCGCCGTCCCGCGGTCGAAGGGCGCGGCGTCGAGGACCGTCTCGGCCCGGTCGTCGAAGAAAATCACCGTGAGCTCGTCGCCCGCCTCGAGCCGGTCGAGGACCTCGGCCGCCCGTTCTTTCGCCGCGTCGAGGACCGTGCCGCCCCCCGTCGCGGCGCCCATGCTCCAGGAGCGGTCGACGAGAAGGACGACGGACCGCGGCGCCGCGGCGGGAAAGAGCCCGGCGAGCCCGCCGCGGACGACGGGACGGGCGAAGGCGAGGGCGAGCAGGGCCACGGCCGCCATCCGCAGGACGAGGAGGAGGAGCCGCCGGAGATCGACGCGGCGCATGCTTTGCCGCTCCGAGGGGCTGAGGAAGCGGAGGCTCCCGAAGGGGATCTCGGGGATCCGGCGCCGGCTGAGCAGGTGGATCACGAGGGGCACGCCCGCCGCGGCGAGGAGGAAGAGGGCCCAGGGCTGCAGGAAATCCATCGTCCGCGTCACCTCCCCCGCGGCGCACGGCGCCGCGGCCGTCCGCCCGTCACCTCAGGCGCCGCCGCTTGCCGAGATAGGCCGCGAGGGCGCCGTCGAAGGGCGTCGCCGTCGAGACCGGCACGTAGTCGATCCCGTGCTCCACGCACCGCCGCTCGATCGCCCCCTTCCACGCCCGGACGCTCCGTCGGTACTCGTCCCGGAGAAACCACGGCTGCGCCCGGAGGGTCTCACCCGTCTCGAGGTCGCGGAAACGCGTCTCGCCCCGGAAGTCGAGGTCCTCCTCGCGCGGGTCGAGCAGGTGGAAGACGATCACCTCGTGTCCGCGGTGGCGGAAGCGCCTCAGCCCGGCCGCCACCTCGTCGGGGTCGTCGAGGAGATCGCTCACCAGGACGACGAGACCGCGCCTGGTGACGAGCTCGGCGAGGTCGTTGAGCGCCCGGCTGATCCCCGTGCGCGCGCCCGGCCGGACGGCGTCGAGGGCGCTCAGCAGCTGGAAGAGATGGCGCTTCACCGACCGGTGGGGCAGGTACTCGTTCACCCGCTCGTCGAAGAGGGCGAGTGCGACGGCGTCGCGCTGCCTGACGAGCAGCCAGGCGAGGGCCGCGCAGAGCAGGGCCCCCCACCGGAGTTTCGAGACGCCGCCGCCCTCCGCGTACCCCATCGACCCGCTTCGGTCGAGGAGCAGCGTCGCGCGGAGGTTCGTCTCGTCCTCGAAGACCTTGACGTAGTGCCGGTCGGTCTTCGCGTAGACCTTCCAGTCGACGTTCCGCGCCGACTCCCCCGGCCCGTACTGCCGGTACTCGGCGAACTCCACGGAGAAGCCGTGGTAGGGGCTGCGGTGCAGCCCCGCGATGAACCCCTCGACGATGAGCCGCGCCCGGAGGTCCATGTTCTCCAGGCGGCTGACGACCTCGGGGCGCAGGAATCCGCCCGGGTTCGACTCGCCGGCACCCGCTTTTCTTCCTCCGTTCATCCGGACACGCCCTCGAGGAGCCGCCGGACGAGATCGTCGGCGGAGACGCCGTCCGCCTCGGCGCGGAAATTCGTGACGAGCCGGTGCCGCAGCACGGGGAGGGCGACGGCGCGAACGTCCTCCGTGTCGGGGGTCGTCTCGCCCCTGAGGAGGCTCCTCGTCTTCGCGGCGAGGACGAGATACTGGCCGGCCCTCGGCCCCGCCCCCCAGGCGAGGTATTCCCCGATTCCCGGCAACCCGGGCTCGCGGCTCGCGCGGACGAGCTCGACGGCGAACCGCAGGACGCGGTCGGCGACGGGGACCCGGCGGACGAAACGCTGGATGTCGAGGATCGCGCCGGCGTCGAGGACCGGCTCGGGCTCGGCGGGCGCCGCGCTCGTCGTCGTGTCGACGATCCGCATCTCCTCTTCCGCCGACGGGTAGCCGACGCGGACATCGAACATGAAGCGGTCGAGCTGGGCCTCGGGGAGGGGATAGGTCCCCTCGAGCTCGATCGGGTTCTGCGTGGCGAGGACGAAGAAGGGGGGCTCGAGCGGGTGGTCGCTCCCCCCGGCCGTCACGTATCCCTCCTGCATCGCCTGGAGGAGGGCCGCCTGCGTTTTCGGCGGCGTCCGGTTGATCTCGTCGGCGAGGACGACGTTGGCAAAGACCGGCCCGCGGATGAAGCGGAACACGCGCCGGCCCGTGGCCGCGTCCTCGTCGAGGACCTCGGTGCCCGTGATGTCGCCCGGCATGAGGTCGGGGGTGAACTGGACGCGCGAGAAGGAGAGGCGAAGGCACCGGGCCACCGTGGAGACGAGAAGGGTCTTGGCCAGCCCCGGCACGCCGACGAGCAGGCAGTGCCCGCCGGCGAAGAGGGCGGTCACCAGCTGCTCGACGACCTCCTCCTGCCCGACGATGACGCGCGCGATCTGCTCGCGCAGCCGCTCGTACGCCTCGCGGCACGCCACGAAGACGCGCTCGTCCTCCGGCCGTCCGCCGCCCTCGCGCCCGGTCACGATTTCGTCTCCCCCGGGGCGGCCAGGTGCTCGTCGAGGAAACGGAGGATCGCCCGGTACCCCTCGATACGGTTCTCCTTCTTGAGGAAGCCGTGCCCCTCGTCCTCGAAGACGAGATAGGACACCGGCACGCCGTTCTTCCGCGCCGCCGCGACGATCTCGTCGGATTCCACCTTGAGGACGCGCGGGTCGTTGGCCCCCTGGAGGACCATGAGCGGCCGGACGATGCGCTCGGCGTGGAAGAGTGGCGAGATGCCCCGCAGGTACTCCCCGTCGACGGACGGATCGCCCATCTCCGTGTAGAGCGCCGCGCGGAAGCTCTCCCACCAGGGCGGGATGTTCTCGAGCGTCCGCACCCAGTTCGAGATGCCGAACAGGTCGACGCCGACGGCGAACGTTTCCGGGCGGAAGGCGAGCGCCGCGAGAACCATGTACCCCCCGTACGAGCCGCCGATGATCCCGATCCGTTCGGGGTCGACCCACCCGGTCGACGCGAGGTACCCGGCCCCCCGGACGCAGTCGTCGAGATCCTCGTCGCCGTGCTTCATGTCGTCGAGCTTGAGGAAGGTCTTCCCGTAGCCCGAGGAACCGCGGTTGTTGACGTCGAGGATCGCGTAGCCGTGGTTGACCAGGTACTGCCTGAGCGCGCTGTAGCCGATGCGCGCCTGGCCGCCCGGTCCGCCGTGCACCATGACGAGCGCCGGCGCCCTGCGATCCTTCGTGGCCCCTTTCGGCCGGTAGAGGACGGCGGGGATCCGGAGGCCGTCGAAGGACTCGTAGCGGACGACCTCGGCGTCGACGAGGTCGTCGGTGTCGATCCCGGGATTCATCGAATCGGTGAGGCGGCGGTGCCGGCCCGACGCGAAGTCGTACACGTAGAGATTCCGCTCGGTGCGCGCGCTGCTCGCGTAGAAGCGCATGAAGCGCTCGCTCGGCGAGATCCCCACCGACACGACGTCGCCGGCGGGCAGCCCGGGGAGCTCGATCGCGCGGCCCGTCGCCGTCTCGGTGACGCGGATCTCCGTTTGCGCGTCGTTGTTGACCGCCGTCACGCGGTAGCTCCCGCCGTGCGAGACGTAGGAGTAGAGGATGTCCCAGTCGTGCTTCTCGACGAGCTCCGTCTTTCCCGTCGCGATGTCGTAGCTCTTCAGATAGCGGAACTCGCTCTCCTCGTCGGTGAGAAAGCGGAGCGTCCGCGAATCGGGGCCGAAGTCCGTCGGCGCGAAGAAGACCTCGCCCACGTGCGGCGTGATGTGCCGCACCTCGCCCGTCGACCGGTCGTACAGGTAGATGTCGCGGTCGCTCGTCGTGCGCGTCTTCGAGAACGCCATGTAGCGCATGTCGTTCGAGACCGCGCCGAACTCGTAGCCGGCGTCGTTGAGGTAGATCATCTTCGCCGAGAAATCGGCGGCGTCCATGATGTAGACGTCCATGAACCGCTCGTCCCGGGCGTTCGACCCGTAGAAGAAGTGCGTCCGCTCGTGGTTCCAGCCGTAGAAGACGGCGCGCGCCGCCTCGCCGGGCGTCAGGTCGCGCGCGGAGCCGTCCTTTTCCTGCAGGAAGATGTGCGAGATCTCGTTGCCGCCGCGGTCGCTCGAGTAGAGGAAGCGGTCGTCGCCGGGCAGATAGGACAAGGCGAAGATGTTGTCCCCGGCCGAGAAGGTGAGCTGCGTCGGCTCGCCGCCGGCGACGGGGATCGAGTAGGCGTTGAAGATCCCGTCGCGGTCGCTCGTGACGAGAAGACGCTCCTCGTCGTGCGAGAATGATCCGCCCGACCAGGAGACCGTGCCGAGAAACTCCTCGATCGTGTACCGTTTCGCCTCGCGTGAACAGCCCGCCGCGACCAGCGCGACGAGTGCGAGCGCGGCGAGCGCGCGCATGGTCTTCATCCTGCCTCCCTTGCATGCTCCGAAGCGCCGTCCGCTCCCCGGGGCGGGGAGCGTTCCACTGTCAGTTATACGGGAAATCGCCCCGGCGTTCCACACCGAATTATCCCTCGCGGCTCGACCGTGCCGGAGCAGGACGAGCTCCGCCGTCTGCGAGCCGCCGGGCGTGGCGATCCGGCAGAAGCAGGCCCCCGGCGCCGCGCGCCGCCCTGCCGCCACGACGCGCCATAATGACACGCGACACCCGCCTGCCTGTGCCATCATGGCGCACCCCTGCCATCGACGAGGGCTTTTTGGCGGTGCGCGGTCGGTGAACGGCGGTGGAAAAAAGCCGCATCGCTCGCCATATCAAGCGCTTATGGAGCAGTCTCGCGGATTGGCACGTCCCGTGCGATAGAGATGGTCGTGCGACCTGAACAACGGGCAGACGAGAACAGAGAGTCGTTTCTGAACACAGGAGGTACGGTCATGAGGCTCGTAAAATGGAATCCCGGTTATCTGCACCCGCTCAATCGCAACATGGACGATCTCTTCGACGGGTTCTTCGGCGTGCCGTTGGCTCGCGAGCGGACCTGGGCGCCGCGAGTGGACGTCCACGAGCACGAGGACCGCTTCGAGCTCCAGGCCGAGATCCCCGGCATGGAGAAGGAGGAGATCAGCATCGAGGTGCAGGAACGCATGCTGGCGATCCGCGGCGAGAAGAAGGTCGAGGAGGAGAAGGACGAGGCCGGGTGCCACATCCGCGAGCGTCACTGGGGACGGTTCGAGCGGACCTTCACGCTCCCCGAGAACGTCGATACGGCGAAGATCGACGCCGCCTACCGGAACGGCGTGCTGACGATCGGCATCCCGAAGAAGGAAGAGGCGAAGCCCAAGGAGATCAAGGTCGAGGTGAAGTAGCCGGTCGAACGGCACGGAACGACGACGGGGCGCCGCGGGGCGCCCCGTTTTTCGTTTCTCTTTCTTCCGGCGGGATCGCCGCTACTTTGCCCCGGCCGGCTGGGGATTCTTCTTCTCGCCCATCGGCGGGAGCGCTCCCGGCCGCGTGGCGCTGTCGGGGCTCATCTTGCAGTTCCCCTCGAAGAAGACGCCCTCGTCGATGACGAGACGCGTCGTCTTGATGTCGCCCTCGAGATGCGAGCCGGCCTGCAGCTCGATCTTCTCCTTCGCGTCGATGTTCCCGATGACCGTGCCGCCGACCATGGCGTTGCGCACGGTGACGTCCGCCTTGACCTTGCCGCCCTTCCCGACGATGAGCGTGCCGGGGCAGTTGACCGTGCCCTCGAACTCGCCGTCGATCCGCAGCGTGCCGTCCTTGACGTCGATCGTTCCGTTGATCTTGCATCCCTGCCCGATTATCGAGTTCATCTTGCCCTCCGCGACCATGCCCTCGCCTTCCTTGCCGAACATCGCTTCCTCCTTCTTGCCTCTCGCCATCCGGCTTCCTTCCTTACTTGATCAGGTATTTCAGCGGATCGACGGGAACGTTGTTCTCCGTGACCGCGAAATGCAGGTGCGGGGCCGAGCTCCGGCCCGTGTCGCCGGAGAAGGCGACGGTCTGCCCGCGTCCCACGCGCTCGCCCTTCATAACTACCAATCTGCCGTTGTGCCCGTAAAGTGTTTTTATCCCGACGCCGTGATCGAGCAGGACGTAATACCCCCAGATGTCGTCCCAGCCCGCCTCGACGACCGTGCCCGGGGCCGCCGCCCGCACCGGCGTTCCCCGCGGCACGCCGATGTCGATCCCGGCGTGGTACGCCTGGTCCTCCTCGCCGCCGGTGACGCTGAATCCCCTGGTGATGTATCCCTTCACCGGCCAGGAGGAGGGCAGCGCCCGGAGGATCGTCTCCTCCTCGCTCGGGGTGACGGCGGACCCGTCCTCCGCCCCCGCCTCGTCGGCGACGCGGATCGCGACGCTGTCCTCTGGGCTGATCTCGAGCCCGAGCATCCGCCGGACCTGCAGGTCCATCGCATGCAGGCGCAAGAGCTTCCTGGTGAGATCCCCGATCTGCTCGTTCCGCCTGGTGAGCTCGGCCACCTGCCGCTCCAGCATCACCGTCTCCTGCGCCTTCACGAGGAGCCTGCCGTAGGTCGCCATGAAGACGACCATCGCGACGAGCCCCGCGCCGAGCACGACGACGAGCAGGTAGAAGAGCGGGTACGGGACGCGGTAGGTCCGCGTCTTCTTGAGGTCGTGCGGGACGACGATGATGGAGAAGGTTTCTTTCTTCATCGTTACGGGAGATCGCGACTAGAACGTCGTGTCGACCCCCATCGCCTCGAGGAGGCGTTCGAGCTCTTCGTCGGAGTAGTACTCGATGGAGACGATCCCCCCGCGGCGGCGCGGCGTCACGCGCACGCGCGTGCCGAGGCGCATCTCGAGCCGTTCCTCGACGGCGCGCAGCTGCGGATCGATCGGCGCGCGCTTCCGGCCTCGGCGGGTCTTTCGCGGCCGCTCCCGCTCGACCTCCCGGACGGTGATCCCCTCCTCGACGACGCGGCGCGCGAGCTCGATCTGCCGCTCGGCCCCCTCGACGGCGAGGATGGCGCGCGCGTGGCCCGCGGTGAGTTTTCCGTCGGCGAGCATCCCGACGACCTCGTCGGGCAGCTTGAGCAGGCGGAGCGTGTTGGAGACCGTGCTGCGGTCCTTGCCGAGGATGTCGGCGATCTCTCTCGCCGTCAGGCCGTGCTCGTCCTGGAGCGCCTGGTAGCCGCGCGCTTCCTCGATCGGGTTGAGGTCCTCGCGCTGGAGGTTCTCGAGCAGGGCGAGCTTCAGGGAATCGTCGTCCTCGATCCGCCGGACGATCGCGGGGATCGTCGTCTTGCCCGCCAGGCGCGAGGCGCGGAACCGCCGTTCGCCGACGACGAGCTGGTACCGGTCTCCGCTGCGGCGGACCACGACGGGCTGCAGGACGCCGAAACGGCCGATCGAATCGGCCAGTTCGCGGAGGTGCCCGTCGTCGAAGGCGTTCCGGGGCTGGTGGGGATTCGGATCGATCCGGTCGATCTCGATCTCGATGATCCGCTCCGTCTCCGACACGCTCTCCCGCATGTCGGGGGAGATGAGCGCGTCGAGACCCCGGCCGAGGACCCGCTTGCGCATCCTACGCACCTCCCGCGGCCGAGCGGGCGCCGGCCCCGGCCTGTTTTTCTATAAACTCTTGTGCCAAGCGAAGATAGCTCCGCGACCCGGCGCTCTGCACGTCGTAGAGGAGCACCGGCTTCCCGAAGCTCGGACACTCGCTCAGCCGGACGTTGCGCGGGATGATCGTCTCGTAGACCTTCTCGCCGAAGTAGGAGATCGCCTCGTCGGCCACCTGGCTCGAGAGCTTGAGGCGCTTGTCGAACATCGTGAGGAGCACGCCCTCGATCCGCAGGTCGGGATTGAGGTGCTTCTGGACCATCCGGATCGTGTTGAGGAGCTGGCTCAGCCCCTCGAGCGCGTAGTACTCGCACTGGATCGGGATGAGGATCGAGTCCGCGGCGGTGAGGGTGTTGAGCGTGAGAAGCCCCAGCGACGGCGGGCAATCGATGATGACGTAGTCGTAGCGGCCGACGATCTCGTGCAGGGCGCCCTTGAGCTTGCGCTCCCGCGCGATCTGCGAGACGAGCTCGATCTCCGCCCCGATGAGGCGCGGGTGCGAGGGGATCACGTCGACCAGATCGCCCGGGCGGATCGCCTCCTCGGCGGTCGCCTCGCCGATCAAAACCTCGTACACCGTCGGCTCATCCTCGCCTGCGCGGATGCCGAACCCGCTGCTCGCGTTCGCCTGGGGATCGGCGTCGACGAGCAGCACCTTCTGCTCGGCGGCGCCGAGGCTCGCGCTGAGGTTCACCGCCGTCGTGGTCTTGCCGACGCCGCCCTTCTGGTTGGCGACGGCCGTGATCTTGCCCATCGTCACCTGCCGCGCCGCTCGGCCGTGGCGGCGAGCGGCTCCTGGTCGAGCCAGGGAATGAAATCGACGCGTGCGCCGATGGCGCCGTCGTCGAGGTTGTCGAAGATCCGGTCGGCGATCGTCACCGAATCGGTCGCCGCCCAGTAGTTGTTTTCCGCGTCGATCGCCGCAACCTCGCCGTAGGGACGGAGCAGCCGGATGTCGTAGCCCGTGCCCCCCGCCGGCCCGTTGAAGAAGAAGGTGCAGCCGTGCACGACGGGCGCGGCGTCGCTCACCAGCTCGATGCCGTTGCCGTCGTTGCTCGCGATGAGACAATTCGTTATCGTGACGACGCTCGCCCCGCTCAAAGACACGCCGGGGCCCCCGCTGTACCTGATCGAGCAGGCATCGAGGAGGACATCGGCGTTGATCGCGACGACTCCCTTCCCGTTGTCCCAGACCGTGACGCCGTGCAGTTCGGCCGACGCCTGGTCGGACACGGAGATCCCGTTGCCGTCCGTGCCGAAAACGCTCGAGCTGTCCATGGCGAGCTCGGCGAAGTCGCTCGCGGTGACGCCGTACTGGGAGTTGTAGACGTTCATGTGGGCGATCTCGCCCCTGGCCTCGGCGCCGACGAAATACACGCCGCCCCAGGTCTCGTCGTCTCCCGGGCACCCGCTCGGGCCGATCGACACGGGATCGTCGTCGGTCCCGTTCACGCGGAGCGTTCCCCGGACGTCGAGCCCTCCCGTCTCGCTTTCGACGACGATCTTCACGCCCGCCTCGATGATGAGCGTCGTCGCCTGGCCGATCTCGATCGGGAAGAGATCGGTGATGATGTAGGTCCGCCCCTCGTCGCTCACCGTGACGACGCCCGTCGGCTTGTCGGGAAAGAGCGCGGCGACGTCGATCTCCGTCGAGAGCGAGGATTCGTCGATGCCGTCGCTCGCGCGCAAGGTGACGGTATAGACGCCGGGCACGGCGGGGGCCGTCCAGTCGACGCTCGCGCCTCGCCCGTCCGGCGGATCGAAGACGCCGGCCTCCGCCGTCCAGCGCAAGGAGATCTCGTCCGCGTCGATATCCTCGGCCGCCCCGACGAGCGTCACCGTTCCTCCCGGCGCGATCGTGCATTTCGTGATCTCGATCGTGAGGCCGGCGGGGGGATTGTTCGAGAACGTCGTCTCGCTCTCGCACCCCCACAGGGCTGCAATCGCCGTTGAAAAAACGAACAAGGCAATGATACTCTTCGCGTTGCGCGACATGTGCTCCTCCCGTGAGGCTGCGGTGGGGAATCACGGGTAGTATAGGAGCCGCCCGGCGTGAATGCAACGCCAAAACAGGCGTCCAACGGATTTTCGCGCCAACCCGGCGCCACCTCGCCTGATCCGCGGAACCTGCCGAACGCCCGCCCCCCCCCGTTTCACGTGAAACAGGGGCTTCGCGCCGGCGAGGAACGTCAGATAAAGAACCCGCCCCCCCCGGGAACGTATCGCGCGAAACCGATGCCGGTTGCAGGCGCGGGGTTTTTTGCCGTCTCGGCCTGCGCCCCGGGGCGCCACGCGAACAAACGGCCGCCGGCAGGCGGCTCTAACCCTTGTTTTGTCTGTTCCGGGCAAAACGATGCCCCCGGCCGCCGCGAGGCGCTTCGGGCGACCGCCGCGGTCGCCTCGTTCGTTTCACGTGAAACGCGGTCTCCGGGAATGTCAGCCGGCGTCGGCGTTCCGCTTCCGGAACATGACCATGAGGCCTCGGTTGGCGGGAAGGGGGGCCTCGGCGACGAAGGCCATGTCGCCGGCCGGCTTTTCGTCGAGTTCCTCGCGCCACCCGTCTCCCTTGATCGTGATGTAGGTTCCGCCCCCGCGCAGAAGCGTCGCCGCGAGGGGCAGCGCCAGGGGCAGGCGCCCCGCCGCCCGCGTCGCGACGACGTCGAAGGGGCGGGCGGGCGGCTTGCGGACGGGATCGCTCCCCTCCGCGGCGAGTCCCGGCATGCCGAGAATGGCGACGACGCGCTCGAGAAAACGCAGCAGCTTGTCTTTCCGCTCGAAGAGGACCACGTCGAGATCGGGTCGTGCGATCTTGAGGACGACGCCCGGAAATCCCGATCCGGCGCCGACGTCGGCGACCCGGCAGGGCCGTTCGTTATCGAACGCCCCCCGACTCGCGGCGAAATCGGCGAGCAGCCAGGAATCGACGAGGAGAAGGACGATGTTCTCGTCGAGTCGCCCGCGCCCGACGAGGTGGAGCCGCGAGCCCCACCTGGCGAGCTCGTCGACATAGCGGCCGAGATATTCGCGGGATGGGTCGTTTACCGTCACGCCGGCCGCCGAAATCCGCCGTATCGCCGCCGCGGCGAGGCCCTCGCCGGTCATGGCGTCCCCTTCCCGCGTCTCCGTCGATCGAGAAAGACCATGAGTATCGACAGGTCGGCGGATCGCACGCCGTCGATCCTCGATGCGGCCCCGAGCGTTGCGGGACGGAAGCGATCGAGCTTCTCCCGTCCCTCCCGGCTCAGCGCGTCGATGTCGTAGGAGAAGTCGTCCGGGATCCGTGTCGTCTCCATCGAGAGCATTTTCTCGGCCGTCCGGCGCTGGCGCCGGATGTAGCCGTCGTAGGCGACGCGGACGCCGAGAGCGAACCGGCCACGGTCGTCGAGTCCGAGCGTTCCGCCGGGAAGTTGCCCCTCGATCGCCTCGAGGCCGACACCGGGGCGCTGCAGGAGTTGCAGGGCGGAGACGCGCCCCGTTTCGTTTCCGCCGAGCGCGTTCGCCACCGCCGCGGGCACCGTTTCGGCGGCGATCCGCCGCAGGGCGCACAAAACGCGCCGCCGGCGCCTGGCCGCGTCCCGCCAGCGTTCCGCGTCGACGAGGCCGAAGCGGACCCCGTAGCGGTACAGCCGCTCGTCGGCGTTGTCCTGGCGGAGCAGCAGGCGGTATTCGGCGCGCGAGGTGAACATGCGGTAGGGCTCGACGATCTCTTTCGTGACGAGATCGTCGATCAGCACGCCGATGTAGGCCTCGTGCCTGCCGGGCACGAACGGGCGCTCGTTCCTGAGCCCCAGGCAGGCGTTGATGCCCGCGACGATCCCCTGCGCCGCCGCCTCCTCGTACCCGGAGGTCCCGTTGATCTGCCCGGCAAGGAAGAGCCCCGGTATGAGCCGCGATTCGAGGGTGGGGCGCAACTGGCGCGAGGAGAGGACGTCGTACTCGATCGCGTACCCGTAGCGGACGATCCGCGCCTGCTCGAGGCCGGGGATCGTCTGGATCATCCCCTCCTGCACGTCGACGGGCAAACTCGTCGCCAGGCCGTTCACGTAGATCTCGTCGACGTCCCGTCCCTCGGGCTCGAGAAAGAGGAGGTGCCGGTCACGGTCCCCGAAGCGGACGACCTTGTCCTCGATCGACGGGCAGTACCGCGGGCCGACGCCGGTGATCTGCCCCGAGAAGAGGGGAGCGCGATCGAGATTCTCCCTGATCAACCGGTGCGTTCGCTCGTTCGTCCAGGTGATCCAGCAGGAGACCTGGTCGACGTCGAGGCGCCCCGTTTCGAAGGAGAAGGGCGACGGCGGCTCGTCGCCCGGCTGCTCGCGACAGCGGCCGTAGTCGACCGTGTCCCGCGCGATCCGCGGCGGCGTGCCGGTCTTGAGCCGGCGCCGCTCGAGGCCGAGCCCGGCGAGCTGGTCGGTGAGGCCGATCGACGGGCGCTCCCCCTCGCGGCCGCCGGGGATGCGCCGTTCGCCGATATGCATGACGCCGTTCGGAAAGGTCCCGAGGGCGAGGACGACGCGACGCGCGGCGATCCGCCCGCCGCCCTCCATGACGACGCCCTCGACGCCGTCGGCGCCGATCTCCAGGCCGACGACCTCCCCCTCGACGATGTCGAGCCCCGCCTGCGCCTGCAGGACGGCGAGCATCCGCTCGTGGTACGCCGCCTTGTCGGCCTGCGCCCGCGGCGACCACACGGCCGGCCCCTTGCCGCGGTTCAGCATCCGGAACTGTATCCCCGTCAAATCGATGCACCGGGCCATCTCGCCGCCGAGCGCGTCGATCTCGCGGACGATCTGCCCCTTGGCGAGGCCGCCGATCGCCGGATTGCACGGCATCCGGGCGATATCGCCGATCCGCAGCGTCGCGAGGACGGTCCCGTGCCCCATTCTCGCCGCCGCGAGTGCCGCCTCGCACCCCGCGTGCCCGCCGCCGACGACCAGGACGTCGCATCGGCGAGTCATCGTGCCGCCTCGGTTCGGCCACGGGGGGCGTTTCGTTCGGGAATCATTATTGATATGTTCATAACTAATTATATTCTTTTACTTGCCAATGCAGAAGCGACTGAAGATCTCGTCGAGGATGCGGCCGGCGACCTCGCGGCCGGTCACCCGGCCGATCGACTCGATCGCCTCGCGCAACTCGATGGAGAGGATCTCCGCCGGTCGCTTGTCGCAAACCGCCTCTCCGAGGCGCCCGAGCGCCGCCGCCGCGGCCGAGAGGGCCTCCCCCTGCCGGGCATTCACGGCGATGCGTTCCCGCGCGAGCCACCCCGCCCGCCCCCCGGCGGCCAGGTCGTGGAGAAGCGCCCTGAGACAATCGAGCCCCTCCCCCGTCTTCGCCGAGACGACGATCGTGGCGCCTTCCCCGGCCTCCCCGGCGAGGGCGCGCACGTCGTCGCGGAGCCCCAGGTCGGCCTTGTTGAAGACGCGGACGACCGGCGCTTCCCCCAACCGCTCCCGCTCCCCGGCCGCCGCCGCCGTCCACCCCTCGTGCCCGTCGACGACGAAGAGGACGATATCGGCGCGTGCGGCGGCCTCCCGTCCGATGGCCATTCCCCGCTCCTCGATCTCGCACGCCGTATCGGCGAGCCCCGCCGTGTCCTCGAGATGGTACGCGAATCCCCCGATGTGGATCCGCTCGCGCAGAAGATCCCGCGTCGTTCCCGGCAGGGCGGAGACGATCGCGCGCTCCTCGCCGAGGAGCGCGTTGTAGATGCTGCTCTTCCCCGCGTTCCGCGGGCCGGTGATCGTGACACGGATTCCCCCGCGGAGCCGTCCACCGGCCCGCGCCGAGGCGGCGAGTTCCCCGAGCTCGCCCCGCGCCGCCGCGGCCGCGTCCCCGAGCGCCTCCCGATCGACCGGGCCGACCTCCTCCTCCTCGACGAAATCGATGGAGGCCTCGACGAGGGCGAGCTGCGTCCGCAGCCGGTCCTCGATCGCCTCGAGCCGCCGCGAGAGCCCGCCGCGCAGCATGCCGAGGGCGACGTCCCTCGCGAGACGCGTCTCGGCGGCGATGAGATCGGCGACCGCCTCGGCCTGGACGAGATCGATCTTGCCGTTCGAGAAGGCTCGGCGCGTGAACTCGCCCGGAGCCGCCGCCGCGGCCCCGAGCCGCATCGCCTCGGCAACGATCTCCCCGGCGACGAACACGCTGCCGTGGCAGAAGATCTCGACCATGTCCTCGCCGGTGAAGCTGTCGGGCGCCTGCATCACGACCGCGGCGACCTCGTCGATCGCCGCGCCGTCCGCGCCGGCGAGCGTCGTCCGCCGGAGCCGCCGCGGCGGCCACGCGGCCGCCCCCGGCGACATGGCGTCGAGGATCCGCGCCGCCTCGCCGCCGGAAAGCCGCACGACGGCGATCGCGGACTCGCCCGGAGGCGTGCTCAGGGAGACGATGGTGTTCGTGTGCATGCCCGGTGGGTGGAAGGCGGCCGGCGGCGCGCCGCCGGCCCCTGTCCGTCTATCGCCTGGGCCGCCGGTTGTCGTGCCCGCCGGCCCGGTCTTCCGGCGCGACGCAGACCTTGCGCATCTCGCCGCTGCCGACCGTGTAGGAGGTGATGCCGTCCTCGTCGGTGAGGGCGAGGTGGACGATCCGCCGCTCGGCCGCCTTCATCGGCTCGAGCGAGACCTCCCTGTTCTGGCTTCGCGCCTTCTCCGCGGCCTTGATCGCCTTCTGGCGGATGATCTCGTGACGATTCTTGAGGTAGCCGCCCACGTCGAGCGTGAGCCGCTGGTACCCGCCCATCCGGCG